>SFMJ01000175.1 GCA_004553095.1 Bacteroidales bacterium | reverse complement strand
AGTTTCGTTGTAATGATTTGCCTCTCAGTGGCAATGGTATCGTGTGGTGATGACAATGATGATCCCAAGGATCCCTCTGATCCCGGTCAGTCTGAGAGCTATGGTGCTCTGAAGTCAATCGAATACACCTACTCTCTTGAGTTAAAGGGTGACTTCGACCTCGCCTACAACAAGTCTATCAAGGCTACTGTCGATGGCAAAGAGACTACCGACAAGATGGAAGGTATGACTTTCACCAAAGTCTATGATTGCTCATCTGTCAGCAACAACAACACCACTGCCGAGTTCGCTATTATTCTCGAAGACAATGGTAAGGAACTCCCCGAAGGTAAGGAAAAATGTGACTTCTATGCACTCCCCAAACTCGAGGTGAAGGCTGTGTATGAGAAGAAAACAGTCAACTTGACCTTTGAGACTCCCGCAAGCGCTACCGGCGATCGCTGGATCTACACCAAGGGTGTCAATATGGCAAAGGTTCTCTCTTCCGGCAAAACCGGTCGCGAAGCTGAGATGACTAATTTCCCCAGAAAATCCAAGGTGTCTGTCAAAGTTGAAGCCGGCCAATTCCATGTTAACTTCGGCAGCGGCATCCTCTGAGTAATACATACCTTACTAAAATATAGAAGATTTATGAAGAAAACTTTTCGTTTCGTTCTCTGCACTCTGATGGCTGTCTGCATGGCTGTATCGTTCACTGCTTGCGGCGACGACAATGATGATCCCAAGGATCCTTCAGAACCCGGAGTAGTCGACGAACTGGGTGAGTTGAAGTCGGTTGAAGCTACCTTCACCCTCTCCCTCACAGGTGACTATGATCAGCTCTTCAGCACCAAGACTGTCTCTTATACTGACTTCGATGGCGCTGTCAAGACTGAGAAGATGACCGGCAACACCATCACTATCACTCGTAAGCTTGACAATATCACCAAGCAGACCAATGCAAAATTGTCGTTCGATCTCCTGCTTCAAGACAACGACAATGCCGGTGAAACCAAGACCTATAATTTCGGTCACAAGGTGACTCTCAAGGTTGTGGCAAACTATGAGAAGAAGAGCGGTGTTGTCAAGTTTGACAATATAGCTACCGCCAAACTCAATACTATGGACTACGACTTAGTAGCCGGCGACAATGAACTTCGCGAAGTGTTGCGTCAAGGCCTCGAAGCTGAGATCGGTGCTGTCGTAAGTGTTGATGGTGGCACTATCGAAGCATCTACCCTCAACTAGAAAAGCAAACCAAATATGTGAGAATCCGCAAACCGATTCTCACACACCGCCTTGGCGGTGAAAAAGAGAAAGCTCGTTGAATTTCCAATCCAACGAGCTTTCTCCTGTTTTTATACTGCTAATACGTCTCTATTAGAGCGCGTTCCTCTGTCTTCTGCGTTTTTACCTGCCGATGTTTTCAGTCTATTATCAGCTCTTTCAGGGGACGCTTAGGCACGACGTGGGTGCCATCTTCGCGGCGATAGTAACGGATGTCGGCATCTGTTGTGCCATCCGTGTCTACTACCTCCACTTGCTCCACACCCTTGCCGATGGCGATGACATAGAGTGGCCGATAGCGCTCAGGTATGCCGAGTGTCTCAGCCACCTTTGCCGGGTCGAACGACTTGATGATGCAACATCCCATCCCTAATGCTCTCGCTCCGAGGGTGATGGTCTGCAAGTGTAAACCATCGTCACACATGCAATTCTCCGTGAGATCGGTGTCGATGCACTGCACCAAATAATTGTTGGGACGCTCACCCTCAGCCGGCCCATCCCACTCAGGCAGATATCCTGCCCATTTCAGATAGGGATAGATTGCTGCTGCCTCATCCCGGTCTGACACTATCCGATAACGTAGAGGTTGAAGATTGCGCCCCGATGCACACCAGCGGGTGAGTTCTACCAATGATTCCATCACAGAATAGGGGAGCACTAATTCCCCGTCAAAACGACGGATGCTCCGATCATCTTGCAATAACTTGCGTAACCCGGCTAATGCGCCGTTATTCCCTTCAGTTGACATATTTCCGGAAGATTGTCCTCGTATAAATTATCCGAATTTTGAGATCTTACGTAGTTGCGGTTCGTTGACGATACGGATTCGGCGACCATCCACCAGAATCAACTTCTCCGAAACGAAGGAGGTAAGTGTGCGGATTGCGTTGGAAGTGGTCATATTCGACAAGTTGGCGAGATCCTCACGGCTCATATAGATCTTAAGGGTGGCGCCATCAGCCTCATAACCATAATTGTCGGCAAGGAGCAGGAGCGACTCTGCCAATCTTCCGCGGATATGCTTCTGTGTCAGGTTGATGATCTTGGTGTCGGCACCTCCCAAATTGCGAGACAACTCATGGATAAAGAAGAGAGCCAAATTATTGTTCTTGCGGATGATCTCCTCCACGATCTTCATCGGTATGATGCCCAACACCGAGGGCTCAAATGCCGCCGATGACGATACGTATGGCTCCCGTGCAAAATATGCCCGATATCCGAAATACTGCACCGGTCGATAAAGTCGCAAGATCTGTACTCTATCGCCTATACCACTCTTGTACAACTTTACTTTACCTTCAAGAAGACAATACAGGTTCTCCGGTGATTCCGATTCTGCATAAATTATCTGATTCTTCTTGTAACGCTCATAACGGAAATTTTCTGCTATTATTCGCTTTTCTTCCTGCGTCAATGCATTCCACAATTCCGCCAAGTCGTCACCGATGATTCTCTCTAAGGTACTCTTCTTTATCATGTCGATGCTTTACAACTACTTTGATATCTTCTCTTAAATATCATTTCGTTATAAACATTATAAGTTATTTAATATATAGTTATGTTATATAACACAAATTTACAACAAATTT
>SFMJ01000174.1 GCA_004553095.1 Bacteroidales bacterium | reverse complement strand
GCATAGACCGTCTCCAGACCATTGGCGTGGCGCACCACGATGACATTGCCCTGCGTGCTGTGTTTCTTGGCTACTCTCACCACTCCATCGAACATCGCCTTCACGGCATCGCCCTTCTTCGTGGAGATCTCCACATAATTGTCTTTCAACTGTCTGGCCTTGCCTATCGGGAGGGGAAAAGAATAACTGCCCTCCTTGAGATGGGAGAAGTCGATGGTGAAAGCCAGCGAACGGTCGAAGAGCCCCGGAGTAGCAATACTAATCTGTTGCTGCTCAAGCTGCGTGAATAGATGGTCGTCGGCGGTGGCTGGTGTGACCGGCGGCAGCACTAAGAGGAGGAGAAGAAGGCCGGGATATCTCATTAGCGCATTTCCTCAGACTCTTCATATTCAAAATCGTCGATATCCTCGACATCCTCTATCTCGTCTTCATCGATAAAGACGAGGTCGTCGTCTTCACCTTCCTGCGCCATCTCCAACCGGAAACGGCTCATGTCCTTATCCCGGTGAACGAGCGTATCCTCAGACATGATGGTCTGCAGTTTGTTACTCTCGCTGTTGAGTTCACGCCACAGCACATCCTTCAGCTCGCTGATACCCTTGCCCGTGACCGACGAGATGAAGACCACTGGGATATCGTCGGGGGTTGTCTCGCGGAGCATCGCGATGAGCTCATCGTCGAGTAGGTCGC
The DNA here is from genome assembly GCA_004553095.1 of Bacteroidales bacterium. Lineage (GTDB taxonomy): Bacteria > Bacteroidota > Bacteroidia > Bacteroidales > Muribaculaceae > Lepagella. Next base: position 2,166 of record SFMJ01000174.1, on the reverse strand, counting down.
ATTTGGTGACGGCGAGCACCCTGTGCTTGTCCATCATCTCAGGGTTGAAGTTTCTGAGCTCGTTGACAAGCATCTCATAGTCTCGCCTGATATCATCGCTCTCGCTGTCAACCATGAAGAGCAGCAGTGAGTTGCGCTCGATATGTCTTAGGAAACGCAGTCCGAGACCTTTGCCTTCGCTCGCTCCCTCGATGATGCCGGGGATGTCTGCCATGACAAACGACTGGCGGTCGCGGTAGCTCACAATACCGAGGGAGGGCTCGAGGGTGGTGAAGGGATAGTTGGCTATCTTGGGACGGGCTGAGGAGAGCGCAGAGAGTAGCGTTGACTTGCCCGCATTAGGAAGGCCTACCAGTCCCACGTCGGCGAGGAGTTTGAGCTCGAGGATGATTGTCATCTCCTGCATGGGCTCTCCAGGCTGTGCATAGCGTGGCGCTTGGTTGGTGGCAGAGCGGAACTGGAAATTGCCGAGCCCGCCGCGTCCGCCCTTGAGCAGTAGTACCTCCTGACCGTCATAGGTCACATCGCACACATATTTTCCTGTCTCTGCATTATAGACAACCGTACCGCAGGGCACGTCGATATATACATCCTTTCCGTTGGTACCATGACACTTGTCTCTACCTCCGTTGCCGCCATGCTCTGCACGCACATGACGTTCGTACTTGAGATGTAGGAGCGTCCAGAAGTTGTGATTGCCTCGCAGATAAACACTGCCGCCATCGCCGCCATCGCCGCCATCCGGACCTCCGTTGGGGTTATACTTCACGTGTCTGAGGTGCATGGACCCACGACCGCCCTTACCTGAGCGGCAGTAGATCTTTACATAGTCAACGAAATTGGATTCTGCCATATTTATTTATAAGGAGTCAATCACTTTGCATACATCGCCAAAGATAACGTCGAGCTCGCCATAGCTCTTCACATAGTGGTGCAGATGCTCCTGCTTATACCAGTCGATGAGGGGAGCTGTCTGAGAGTGATATACGTTAAGGCGCTTCTGTATCGTCTCTTCATTGTCATCGGAACGCCCCTGCTCCTTGCCTCTGTTGAGCAGTCGCGCCATCAGGATATCCTCGGGAGCATAGAGCTCTATCATCGCTGACACACTGTGACCGCGCTCGGCAAGCATCTTCTTCAGCGCCTCTGCCTGGGGTATCGTCCTGGGGAAACCGTCGAAGATGACACCGCTGTGCTCCTTGCCAAAACCATCATAGACGGTAGCGAGAATGTCGATCATGAGCTCATCGGGAATGAGCTGCCCCTTATCGATAAACGATTTGGCGGTGAGACCGAGCGGTGTCTCGTTCTTTATCTCTGCCCTGAGCACATCGCCCGTGGAGATGTGACCCAGTCCGTATTTCTTCATTATCAGTTCACTCTGTGTGCCCTTGCCTGAGCCGGGGGCACCGAAAATCACAATATTTTTCATCTTTATTTGTGTTGTTATATAGATTCTTTTTACCTTGGGATGAACTCCAACCCTTTGACTTTGTCTTCCTCCTCGCGACTCTGCCATTCAAGTAAACTTGATGGCTCTCGCTGCTCGTTCGGTTCTCGCCATGGCAGCGCTTTTCGCTGCTCACCGGTCTTATCAAAACAGCTATTCTACCAATGTATAGATGTCTCTCAACTGCCTGCCCTGCTGGTCATAGTCGAGCCCATAGCCAAGGATGAAGTCGTTGGGGATGCTGAAGACCGTGTACTTTATGTTAAGAGGTACCTTGAGACGCTGTGGCTTGAGCAGCAGTGTGCAGATGTGGATGCTCTCTGGATTTCTCGTACCGAGAGATTCTATCATTCGCTGCATGGTGAGACCACTCTCTACGATATCCTCAACAATGATGACGGTGCGCCCCGTGAGATCTTCGTTGATGCCAAGCACCTCTTTCACCTTTCCCGTGGAGGTGGTGCCCTGATAGGAAGCCAGTTTCACAAAGGAGATTTCACAGGGAATGGTGAGCGCACGCATCAGGTCGGCGGCAAAGATAAAAGAGCCATTGAGCACGGCGAGGAGCAAGGGATTTTTGTCCTTCATATCCTCGTTGATCTGCTGTGCCACACGCTGCACCTGAGCTTTAATTTCGCTTTCCGGAATAAACGTCTTAAACGTTTTGTCTTTGATTCTTACGACACTCATTGGGAGATATTTTTTTTGTATAGTGC
>SFMJ01000173.1 GCA_004553095.1 Bacteroidales bacterium | reverse complement strand
TCCTTATATCATCCATTGTATGGATTATAAGGAGGAGAATGGCTATCAGTTCATTCCAATCTACATGACTCCCTTGCTATAGCGCGCGTGCTTACCGGATAAAATATAAATGGTGCAGTGTCTCTAATGTCACTGCCCCTTCGGTTTAGGTATCTATTTCTCTTTTTAATTAGTATACTGTGTTCTGAGGATCGAAGTTGGTCCAACCGCTCAACCAGTTGTCGGAGCCATCCTTGAAGGCACCGATATATCCACCCTTGCCATCGCTAAGTGCTGATGAAGGACAGTAGTTCTGACCTACACCCATCGGGTCGGTAAGACCTAACTCAGCCTCTGTCATGCTCTTATTGTTGGGGTTAGACAGAAAGTAACGGTGAGAGTAGGAGAGCCTCTCAGCCCGAGGAAGTCAAGACTCTTGCGGATATCCACTTCGATACCATAGTTGTTGGCCCCTAAAGCATTGATATATGAGTAGATAAGGTCGGTGCCTCCCGCCACGGTATATGTCCATTCGATCGGATTGCGGAAGTGTTTGTAGAAAAGGGCCACTGACACGGTCTCTCCTTTGCTCGGATACCATTCCCAGCGAAGATCAACATTGTCGATATATGCTGCCTTCAGGTCGGGATTACCCATCACGTTGCTTCCCAAGTCGAAGTCGTAGTAGACCGAGGAGGAGAGCTCTCGGAACTCGGGTCGGTTGATCGAGCGCCCGTAGGCCGCCCGGATCTGATGCTTGTCGTTGAGATGATAGGTGATATTGACCGAGGGGAAGAAGTCGCTATAGTCGTAGTTGGTCTTCTGAAGACTCTCTTCGAATTGGCGTGTGTTCATCTCTAAGGTCTGTTGATTATATTCATAGCGTACGCCGGCATAGAAGTCAAAGTGACTCCAGGGCACATTGATGCCCACATATCCGGCTCCCATCATGCCGTGTGCTTTGTAGTTGTTGAGATAGTTCACCTCTTCATACATATAGAGTTTGTCGGGACCATAGTTGCTGTCGATCAGCACGTTGTCTTGCACGTTGGGATCGAACATAAACCCTGAGGGAAGTGTATTGTCAGGTTGCCAGCCATATTGAAATTGGCGTGTGCGGTAGTCGCGTGTGCGATATTCGCCATAGAGACCCGCTTTGACCATCGGCAGGATGCTGCCGATCCGGATCTCACGACTATAGTTGCCGCTCACCGACATCGTGTGCTCGTTGAGAATGGTAAATTCTCGGCTGATGCGGTAGATTCCCATCGTCTGGTCGGTGCGGTCGGTACGCTCGATAAGTCGGCGGTCGGGTAGATCTTTCTGTGCAAATGCATAGCCTGCACTCCAGTCGATCTTGTTCTCCCCTACGGTGTGCTGTCCGGTCACCTGTGTGTTAAATGTCGGGCGTGAGGAGTAATAGTATTCCATCTCGTTGATGTTGTCAGACTGGGCATTGAATCCGAGTCGCTCCGAATATCTTATCTTCGATGTCTGGTTGAACACATTCTTCCATTCGATCAAATGGTCGGGATTCGACGGACGATAGGTCATGTTCAGCATCGCTCCGAGGCGGATGTCGTGGCTATATTGATTGTCGGTTGCCTTGCGAAGTGCCACCTCTTTGTCGTTCGTTATGTCGTAGGGCCCATAGAGCGAGTTCTCCATATCCAAGTAGGTCCGGTAGCTGTTGGAGTAGTTGACCGAACTGATCAAGCTCAGTGACTGCCCGTCGTCGAAGTTCCATTTGTGGGAGTAGCCAACATTGAGCTTCAGATCGCATATCGGATGGATGCTCTTCACATGCCAGTCGTTGTTAAAGCCACTCGCTATGGGGTCGATGCGTGAGTCGATGCCATAAAATGTCGGTGTGCCGTTCATCCCGAAGTCGAGATGTCTCATGCCATCGTCAAATCCTATCCAGTCTGACGAACTTCCATTGGCTGTGACAAATTCGCGGAAGTGTGTCCGGTCGTTGATTCCTACGCCCAGCGATATGTCGACACCCTGCTTCAGTGGCTCGCGTCGTGTGTTCACCAATACGAATCCACCGGTGAAGTCTGCAGGATATTCAGGTGCCGGACTCTTCACGATCACCATGTTGTCGAGCTGCGAACTCGGAATTATATCAAATGAAAAGGCTCGCGAGTCTGCCTCCGAACTCGGTACGGCACTCCCGTTGAGCCACACATTATTATATCGTTGCGACAGTCCGCGCACCATCACAAATTTCTCATCGATTATTGACACGCCGGGGATACGCTTGATCACTTCCGACGCATCGCGGTCTTGTGTCTTGATCACCTCTTGTGCCGAAACTCCGGTCTGTACCACCATGCTTCGTTTCTGCTCTTCGACCTGTGCCAACTGGCTGTCATGGCGCTGGCGTGCAGTTACCACAACCTCCGACAGGATCTGCTGATCCGGCTTCATCCCGATATCCAAGCGCAGTGTGTCTCCCGACACTTTCACTCCCTTCATTGTCTCGGTCTGATAACCCACATAACTACTCTCGATCGTGTAGCGTCCCTCCGGAACGTTAATCACAAAACCACCATCCAAGTCGGTAGCTACACCTCGTCCACCGGGGCTCACCATCACCGTAGCGCCGATCAATGGCTCCCGGTTCTCAAGGTCGCTTACCACCCCCTTTACCACAGTGGCACTGCCACTGAAGGAGATCGCTCCAATCATCCCGGCTATTATCACCATTCGCTTGCCGCTAATTCTTTCACGCAGTCTTCTGCTAATTCCCATATTGAGGAAACTATCATATAAGTCACGTCGATTACTTCTTTGCATCTTTATTGGTATAACTTTTGTTCGCTGCAAAATTACACCAACTATGTATCAACATTATTACAACATTATTAAATTAAAATTAAATCCGCCA
>SFMJ01000172.1 GCA_004553095.1 Bacteroidales bacterium | reverse complement strand
TTTGTTGCTTATGCAACTCACTCCGATGCGCTGACCTGCATACGAGAATGCCTTGGAACCCGACACCGACAGCATGTAGTTGTCGGTATAGCGTGCCACTGTGGCTTGATAGGGAGACTGGTAGGGGTGGGAGAGGTCGCGACGGAAGTCCATGGCAAAGTATGCAAGGTCTTCCAGTACAATGAAGTCATACTGCGTGGCGAGCCGACCGATGCCCTCCAGTTCGTGCTCGTTGAAGCATACCCACGATGGGTTGTTGGGGTTGCTATACACAATACCGCAGATGTTCTCCTGCTGCACTATCTCCTCAATCTTGTCGATAAGGGCGTCACCACGATAACTGTGTACATCAAGTCCGATATGCCTAATGCCAATCACCTCGCATTGGGTGGTCTGCACGGGGAATCCGGGATTGATGAAGAGAACAGTCGGTTCGCCCTTCTCGTTGGCGGTGAAGGCATGATGCCAGATGGTGAATGCGGCAAACGTGCCCTGCATCGATCCTGTTGTAGGTATGCAGCACAGAGGGTCGATATCCACTCCGATGAAAGCCTTCACGAATTCCGATGCTGCCTTTTTGATGCGCGGAATACCGCCGTTGGGAGGATAGATAGTGGCGCAACCGTTGGCGAGAGCCTCCTGTTCGGCTTTCATTGCGATGTCCGATGGTTTGAGGCCTGGTACTCCCATTTCGAGGTGTATCACCGTTTCGCCGGTCTTCTCTTCTAATATTCTCGACAGGCTCTGAATGTCGCGTATTGTAGCTTCAGAGAAGTCGCCGAGGCTCATCTGTTCGATAGCCTCGGTCACTATATCATAATTTAAAGGTGTTTTCATGTTTTCTTTGATAAAGAACGGTTTGAATTATGAATTAAGAATTAAAAATTAAGAGAATATGTTATGGCATTAATGATGTGCAGAAGCAATATTTCTTAATTCTTAACTCTTAATTCTTAACTCTTAATTCTTAAAGTTTCTCTTGTCATTGACGTGCTTTGCCTTACCGATGGAGCGCTGGATTTGTCCGGGCTCCTTGATATGGATATTCGGTTTGATGCCAACCATCGACACAATACGGTCGTAGAGGGGTTTGATATATGGCATCTGCTTCGATGGGTTGGGCGAGAAGTACTCGCTGCGCAGTTCGACGTCGAGGTCGAAGGTATCCTCGTTGTTCTTTCTATCCACAGTGATGAAATACTGCGGAGTGAATGCGGGGAACTCTGTGAGGCATGTCTCTATCTGACTTGGGAACACGTTTACGCCACGGATAATCATCATATCGTCGGAGCGGCCGAGGATGCGGTCCATGCGCACAGCCGTGCGTCCGCACTCGCACTTGTCGTAGATAAGGCGTGTGAGGTCGCGTGTACGGTAGCGGAGGATAGGCATAGCCTCCTTGCAAAGCGATGTGAAGACAAGTTCGCCGAACTCACCCGGCTCGCATGGTTCGAGGGTGTCGGGATTGATGATTTCGGGGAAGAACATGTCCTCCCAAAGGTGAGTGCCATTCTGGAACTCGCACTCGCCGCCCACTCCAGGTCCGCACATTTCTGTCAGTCCATAGATGTCGATAGCCTTGATACCAAGATGCTCTTCCAGTTCCTTGCGCATACCCTCAGTCCATGGCTCGGCACCGAAGAATCCCACCTTCAGTTTGAGGTCTTCCTTGTTCACCGTCTCACTCTTTTCGATTACCTCGGCAAGGTGGAGAGCGTATGAAGGAGTGCAGCAGAGCACCGTAGAACCGAAGTCCTTCATAAGCATAATCTGCTTCTCTGAGTTACCGGCAGATGTAGGCAACTGCACAGCACCGAGGAGTCCGGCTGCCTCATGTGCACCGAGTCCACCAGTGAACAATCCATATCCATAGCTCACCTGTACGATGTCACCCTTGCCCACGCCACCGGCTGCCATAACGCGTGCGGCACCTTCAGCCCACATGGCGATGTCGTTCTTGGTGTATGTGCCAACTACGGGCTTTCCTGTTGTTCCCGATGAGGCGTGGATGCGCACCACCTCGCTCTGGGGCACTGCCTGAAGTCCGAAGGGATATTCATCTCTCAGGTCATGCTTTGTAGTGAATGGCAGACGATGGATATCGTCGATCGACTTGATGTCTTCGGGTTTGATTCCCATCTTATCCATCTTGCGGCGATAGAAGGGCACCTTCTCATAACATCTCTTCACTGTAGCAATCAGACGCTCGGTCTGAAGCTTTCTCATGGACTCACGGTCCATACATTCCATTGCTCTGTTTAAAATCATAGTGGTATAAGTATTAGCCCCCTCCCAACCTCTCCGAGGGGAGGAGAAAGATAGCATTGTTATAATTGAATTATTAATTCTTAATTATTAACTCTTAACTCTTAATTCTTAATTTTTAATTCTTAACTCTTTATTGGTTCTGTATGCCGACCCGGTGACTATGCATACGAGTTCGCCTAGCTGGTTGCTCACCCGTATCTCGCAGAATGGGAGGCGATGATGATTGAATGTCTCCTCGGCCTCGGCAATGAGAGTGTCACCCTCGTGAGCCGACTGCAGGAAGGTGATGGAGTTCTGTATGCCGAGAGTGATATTGCCGTGAGAGTTGGTGACTGCTGCAAAGGCAAGGTCGGCAAGGGTGAAATACGCTCCACCCTGACACACTCCCGCAGCATTGAGATGGCGTGCCTCCACCTTCATCTCCGCCCTGGCATAACCCTCGCGCACCTCAGTGAGCTGCATACCGTTGGTAGCTGCAAAGCGGTCGCCTTCGTTCAAAAAATCTATTAGGTCATTCATTTTTATATTCCTTTGTAATATACAATTATCATGATAAGACAATCATTTATAACAATTAAAGATGCGTGCCACGTAGTCCTTGTTCATCTTCGGAGTGACAAGACTTA
>SFMJ01000171.1 GCA_004553095.1 Bacteroidales bacterium | reverse complement strand
TCAGTCACATACAGGAGTATGCTCCTTTCAGCAAGTAATCAAAATCGACTCAAGGCTACGACCTCTACGACCCCAAAAATTTAAGGAACGCGCTCTAAACGTAATCCTGAGGGGTTATAATATCCAAGATATTAGAATTATTCCACAAGACTATCAAATTTACTTCATATTCATTGCCACCGACAGGTATTCCTTCTCCTCTCGATTGGCGGCGGCACGCAGGAGAGTGTGTCCGAATCGGCATTGCAGGCAGCGCGACCGATCGCAATACTCGAGTCGGAGATGGAGCAACGCCTGCGAATCGATGGCGGAGACACATCTGATGCCGGCACTTTGCCACTGTCTCATTATCTTATTGTTTTCGGCATCCAGTTCGCTCCAGATGTCGAGGCCACGTTCCGCCATATCATAATCGCCATGGTATGCCCCGTAGGCATAGATCATCGGTGCGACGAAATTGATCATCAATAGGCGAACATTAGATTCGGAGAGGGTGGCGGCAAGTTTGGTGCCGGGTCGATCGAAGTCCAAATGGTCGGTCCAATACCCATCGAGACGCCAGGAGAAAAGATCAGGCGCACTATCTGCATCGCAACTCCGGTCGATGATCTTCGAGAAGAGGGAGAACCCGCCAAGGAGTGCACGCGCCAAGAGGGCTATGCGACGAGTCGGGAAATTCTGAGGGCGAGTGCGAGCATACTTCCAGACATCGCTTCGCATCGGACGAAGCCCATACTTGCGAGCCAAGAAGAAATACTCGCGACAAAGTCGCTGGTAATACTCATCAAATATATGGAGAGAGGTATCGAGCATACCTGCCTGACCGAAGAGGAGCGCCTCGATCTGCATCAGGTCGTCGCTATGATGTGCCAAGACATTGAGAGGAATCGAGCGTGCCAACATCTCCAAGGGTTCGCTATTGAGAGAGAAGCCTAAAGAGCGTGCCAGGGTGATGAAGCAGGTGCGTTGCCAGTCATTATTGACCAGAGTCAAGAGGTCGAGGATACGTTGCGACTTGCGTTGCATTCTCTCCACGGCGAGCGACTCTATCCAGTCGGTCACCACCAATGGGTGAATCCTCTTAAGCCACTCCTCGCAAGCCACAGCCGAGATCTTCTCAGCCAAGCGAGCATACATATCGACGAACGAATCCGGGAACGTAGCCACTACCTGAGGGATAACGCCCCCCGAACCATCCGGGATCTGCATGTCATTGACCCCCACCACATGGAGGATCACATTGCCATAAGCGGCATCGCGATCGTGGTGATGGGCAAACCAATCGGAAGCCTTGACATGGATCTCCACATTGCCACACCACTCCTGGCCGGCAATACGGAGACGAGCCCCCGAGAAATCGGGGCCTGCATCGCTGTTGAGCCGACCGGGATAGATCACCTCCACCTGTCGACCATCAACCGTCGCAAGCCGATCGCTCAGCAGACGATATTTCCAAAGATATTGATAGAGCATCTCCATGGCCAAAAACACCTCCGAAACGAGTTCTGACAACAAATTTATCTAAAAACTATGGAACGCGCAACAAAAGATGACAAACAAGTGCAAAGAAAAATTAAAAATAAAATGTTCCACAGTCGAAAACATACAAACGAACCCCCAAAAATGTTTTGACAAAAAAACCGATTTGTGTTAAAAAATCTTAATTTGATAACTTTTGAGGAAATTTAAATACAAATCATACCAAAAAACCGAAAAATTTTTCTTAACTTTGTCGCGTGTTTTTCATAGTATTAAATTAAGATTAAGGTTTCGGCCGACCACTTTGGGAAAAGTGGTCGGTTTTTTATTTGTCTATTTTTCAACAAGTTACACCCATCAAAGCACCCGATTTTCGGGACTCGAATCGAATTTGAGGGTCATCAAAAACATCAAAATTTTCATTTTTAAGAAAATTTCGTGGAACAATCGCAAAAAAATTGCAAGTTTCGGGTGCAATTTTTAATTTTGCAGAAGATTTTTCTTCGAGGGATAAAGAGGCACCAAAACACTGACACTCTATAACCGGAAGAGGGAATCGGGATATATCGCAGATATCAGTTATGGCAATAGAGAAGATAATAGGGATAGTCACCGATGTGGTAAAACACTCCGACAAGCATAATGTAGTGACTTTATACACTCGCGATCATGGGCGAGTGTCATTATTGTCGTCGGCGGGGAGTGGCAAGATGGCGCGCGTGCGCAATGCCTCCCTGATGCCCTTGTCGGTGATTTCGGCTGATATCAATTTTGTGGCTACACGTGAATTGCAATTTTTGGGCAAGTTCACACGCGAGATCCTCTGGAAGCATATCTATTTCAATCCGGTAAAGAGTGCCATCGGCATGTTTATCTCGGAGTTCATCAACTGCTATGTACGTCAGTCACCACCCGATCCGGATATGTGGGATTATATGGTGAGGGCGATATCGACGTTGGATAGCGCCGGGAGGGGTGTGGCAAATCTGCATTTGGCATTTCTGATCGATATGCTCACCTACGCCGGGATCCGGCCTGACCTCACTCGCGAGGGGGAGGATAACTGGTTTGACATGCAAGCCGGCACGATGACCATCTTCCCGCCGCGTCATCGCAATGCGCTGACACCATCGCAAGCAGAGATTCTCACGACTCTATCGCGACTAAATCTACGCACATATAGGGTATTTCACTTCACCGGAGCCCAGCGACGCGAATTATTAAATGGAATACTTACCTACTACTCCCTACACTATCCCGGGCTCAACAATCTGAAGTCGCCTGACATTTTGTCAGAAATTTTTGCGAAATAACGAGTTTTTGTTAGCGCTGATAACTCTTGAACATCGGATATGTCATTTATGTAAAGAGGGGTAGATATATACCTTAAACAGCAAAAAAAGGATAACAGAATCGGGCA
>SFMJ01000170.1 GCA_004553095.1 Bacteroidales bacterium | reverse complement strand
AAATGCCTGAAATAATAAACCCACCTAAAAAAATCGACTTGTCAAACAAAGATATAGAGAGGATTGTTAAGTTTGTTCAAGCCAATGAAGAAATTTTACTTCTTGTAGGCAAAGGAGAAATGTCTTTTCAAGAATTTTTTAAAGTAATGGTTAGAACATAATTTTCAAATAACAATAAAATGCGGTCTTTTCAGACTGCATTTTAATATTGGTTGTGCCAACTGCTATATTAATACCTATTTAAAAGGTTATTCGGGGACAACAGGTATATAGTTCCCTAATTTTTATATAAGAGTGCATTACTTAGAGCGCGCTCTTAAAATTTTTGGAACGCGCACTAAGCCATCGCAGGGATGCTTATCCCTGCGATGTTTATTTGTAAGAACAAGCTCTTATGGGTGGTAATTGGGGTGGCATTGTCCTCTAAATTTGCGTAAAACGAGTAAATTTATTAATTTTGCCAATTCTCCTCAAGATAAAATGTCGCGATCTCTGTTGATCCGATCATAATTACCGGAAACGAATATGAAGAATTTAGTTATAGTCGAGTCTCCTTCTAAAGTCAAGAAGATTGAGCAGTTTTTAGGGCCCGATTATAAGGTGATGTCAAGTTTTGGACACATCCGTGACCTCGAGAAGCGAGGCATGAGTGTCGATATTGAAGACAATTTTACGCCGAAATATGTCATCCCTGCCGACAAGCGGGAGGTGGTGAAAAGTCTGAAAGCAGCCGCCTCGAAGGCTGACACTGTGTGGCTCGCAACCGATGAGGACCGCGAGGGAGAGGCTATAGCCTGGCATCTCTATGAGGTGCTCGGTTTGAAGCCGGAGAATACCAATCGTATCTGCTTTCACGAGATCACGAAGCCTGCCCTCTTGGAGGCTGTGGCGAATCCTCGCAAGATCGATATCGACCGTGTCAACTCGCAGCAAGCTCGCCGCGTGTTAGACCGTATCGTCGGTTTTGAACTCAGTCCGGTCCTCTGGAAGAAGATTAAGCCGTCGCTCTCGGCAGGGCGTGTGCAGAGTGCCACACTCCGCTTGGTGTGTGAACGTGAGATGGAGATCCGCAACTTCGTGCCGGAACCTTTCTATCGTCTCACAGCCATCTTTATCTCCCCTTCGGGTGTGGCGTTCAAGGCTCGTAGTCCTCAGAAGTTCAACACTCGCCAGGAGGCTATGCAGATCATCGAACTCTGCAAGGGTGCGCATTTCAGCGTCTCCGATATGGAACGCAAGCCCCTGCAACGCAAACCGGCTGCCCCGTTCACCACATCGACATTACAGCAGGAAGCGGGTCGTAAACTCCACCTCAATGTCGCCACCACCATGCGCGTGGCTCAGCGTCTATACGAGGAGGGACACATCACCTATATGCGTACCGACTCGACCAATCTCTCCGAACTCGCCATCCGCGATATCGCCAAAACCATCACCGCCGATTATGGCAAGGAGTATCTCCAAACACGCCATTATCACACCAACACCAAGAATGCTCAAGAGGCTCACGAAGCCATCCGCCCGACATATATATCGAACAAGACTATCGAGGGGAGTCCGGTGGAGCAACGCCTCTATCAGCTGATATGGAAGCGTGCCGTAGCCTCGCAGATGAGCGAAGCACGCCTCGAGAAGACCACCATCGACATCGCTATGGACAATAGCGACACCTCCTTCGATCTGCAGGGCGAAACGCTCCTCTTCGAGGGATTCATGAAGGTATATGGCGCATCGGTCGATGGCGAAACCGATGCGATCGCTCCCATCGACGATGATGCAAGCGAATCGGGTCTGCTCCCCGCTCTCTCTGTCGGCGATGCTCTCGGCATGCGCAATGTCACTGCCACCGAGCGCTTTACCATCGGTCCGGTGCGTTACACCGAGCCGGAACTCATCAAGAAGATGGATAAGATAGGGATCGGACGTCCCTCCACCACAGCCACTACCGTGACCACCCTTCGCACTCGCGAGTATATCGTTGATGGCGACAGCGAGGGTATGGAACGCAACTATAATGTCATCTCCTTAGATGGCGATAAGGTGACCGAAGTGGTTCGTACCGAACGCTATGGCGCTACTCGCGGTCATATCGTGCCGACTGATGTCGGTATGGTGGTGATCGACTTCTTGACACAACATTTCCCCGACATCGTCGACTATGGCTTTACGGCGAAGATCGAGGAGAAGATAGATGAGATAGCCGAAGGTAAACTTCCCTGGCAAGAAGAGATGGCAGACTTCTATCGTGATTTCCATCCCGGTGTGGAGCGTGCTGACTCGATGCGTATGGAGCATAAAGTGGGTGAGCGTGTGCTGGGTGTTGACCCCAAGAGCGGACGCCGCGTCTCAGTGAAGATCGGCCGCTTCGGACCGGTGGCGCAGATCGGTGAATCTTCCGACGATGAGAAACCACTCTTCGCCAGCCTTAACGAGGGGCAAAGCCTGCAGACCATCACTCTCGATGAGGCTCTCAAACTCTTCGAACTCCCTCGCAAACTGGGAGAATATCAGGATATGGAAGTCTCTGCCGCTATCGGTAGATTCGGCCCATACGTGCATCATGGCAAGCAATTCGTATCCATTCCCAAGGAGATGGATCCCTACACCATTACTCTCGACGAGGCTGTCCGCCTGATCGAAAACAAGCAGGAAGAGGAGGCGAATCGTCACATCAAGTCATTCGACGAGATGCCCGGCTTAGAGGTGCTCAAAGGACGTTTCGGACCCTACATAGCCTACAAGAAAGAGGGAGACAAGAAAGCCACCAACTACAAGATCCCGAAGGGCAAAGACCCCGAAGCCTTGACCCTCGAAGAGGTAAAAGCCATAATGGAGGCACAAGACGCCGCCCCCGCCAAGCGCCGTCCCACCCGCAAGACCAAGAAATAACCACATGATCG
>SFMJ01000169.1 GCA_004553095.1 Bacteroidales bacterium | reverse complement strand
AGTAAAGTATGGCAAAAAAGACAGTCGCCGCTAAGAAGAGAAATGTTAAGGTGGGCGCCGCTGGTCAGCTCCACGTGCATAGCTCTTTCAACAACATCATCGTGTGTCTCGCCAATGAAGAGGGTCAAGTTATCTCTTGGTCTTCTGCAGGCAAAATGGGCTTCAGAGGCTCTAAGAAGAACACCCCTTACGCAGCCCAGATGGCAGCGCAGGATTGCGCCAAGGTCGCTTTCGACCTCGGTCTTCGTAAAGTGAAAGCTTACGTTAAGGGTCCCGGCAACGGTCGCGAGGCCGCTATCCGTTTCGTTCACCAAAGTGGAATCGAGGTAACTGAGATCATCGACGTTACTCCGCTCCCCCACAATGGTTGTCGTCCTCCCAAGAGAAGAAGAGTCTAATCGAAAATTTTTAACGTTTCACTCAGATTATTCTGATTCAATCCCCATAGCCCTGCTCTGAATGCGAATTGACTGTCATACTATCTTTCTCTCGACGGTCGCGGCTGCGCTAAGGAGCTCCGCTCAAGGATGAGCTAAATTGTAAACATAATGGCAAGATACACAGGTCCAAAAACAAAAATCGCGCGCAAATTCGGCGAGCCTATTTATGGCGAGGATAAGATTTTCGCAAGAAGAAACTTCCCCCCCGGCCAGCATGGTCAAAATCGCAGAAAGAAAACTTCTGAGTATGGCACTCAGTTGCGCGAAAAACAAAAAGCTAAGTACACTTACGGTGTGCTCGAACGTCAGTTCCGCAATCTCTTTGAGAAGGCTGAACGCACTAAAGGTATTACAGGTGAGGTGCTCCTCCAGCTCCTCGAAAGCCGTCTCGATAACATCGTATATCGCCTCGGCCTCGCTCCTACTCGCCCCGCTGCGCGCCAGCTCGTGCTCCACAAGCACATCTGCGTTAACGGTAAGTGCGTAAATATCCCCTCTTTCAGAGTTATGCCCGGTGATGTCGTTACCGTTCGCGAAAAATCCAAGTCGCTCGAGGTTATCGCCGACTCTGTTGCCGGCTTCAACCACAGCAAGTATCCCTGGATCGAATGGGACGAGTCTATCAAGGGTGGTAAGTTCCTCCACCTCCCTCAGCGCGAGGATATCCCCGAGACCATCAAGGAGCAACTCATCGTCGAGCTCTATTCTAAATAATAATACCTAAGATTCCCATGCCTATTTTAGCATTTCAAAAACCCGATAAGGTCATCATGCTCGAGGACAATAATTCGTTCGCTAAGTTCGAATTCCGCCCCCTCGAACCCGGTTATGGCCAGACAATCGGTAATGCACTCAGACGCATCCTGCTCTCTTCGCTGGGTGGCTTTGCTATTAACTCCATCCGTATTAACGGTGTCGCGCATGAATTGGATACTATCCCCGGGGTCAAGGAAGATGTAACCAACATCATCCTTAACCTCAAGCAGATCCGTTTCAAGCAACTCACCGAAGACCACGTCGCAGAGTCTGCCGTCGTTAAGGTCGAAGGTACGGAGGTCTTTACGGCTGGTGACTTAGGTAAGGTGCTCTCCGGTTTTCAGGTCCTTAACCCCGAACTCGAGATTTGCCACCTCGATCCCAATTTCGGCTTCGAGTTGGAATATTCTATCAACAAAGGTCGCGGTTGGGTTCCCGCTGACGAGAATAGAGAACTCCTCACCCAGGCCGGTGCTAGCGCAGACACTATCGCTATCGATTCTATCTATACTCCTATCAAGAATGTTAGATATGCTGTCGAAAACTTCCGTGTCGAGCAGAAAACCGACTACGAAAAGCTCATTATTGAGGTTACTACCGATGGCTCTATCCTCCCTAAGGATGCTCTCCAAGAGGCCGCAAAGATCCTTATCCAGCATTTCATGATGTTCAGCGATGAGAAGATTGCACTCGAGATCCCCAAAGAGGATGCTTCCGAAGAATTTGATGAGGAAGTGCTCCACATGCGCCAACTCCTCAAGCAGAAACTCTCTGACATGGACCTCTCTGTCCGTGCTCTCAACTGCTTGAAGAGCGCTGAAGTGGAAACACTCGCCGAACTCGTCGTGTTCAATAAGAATGACCTTCTTAAGTTCCGTAATTTCGGTAAAAAGTCACTCTCCGAACTCGATGACCTCCTCGAAAAACTCAACCTTTCCTTCGGAATGGATATTTCTAAATATAAATTAGATAAAGAATAATTCGCACAATGAGACATAATAAAAAATTCAATCATCTTAGCCGCAAGAAGGGTCACCGCGACGCCCTCTTGGCTAACTTGACCATCTCTCTTATCGAGCATAAGAGAATCTTTACCACCTTGGCTAAGGCTAAAGCGTTGCGCGTTTATTGCGAGCCCATCATCACTCGCTGCAAGAAGGATGATATGCTCAATCGCCGCGTTGTCTTCTCTTATCTCCAGAACAAAGAGGCTGTCAAGGAACTTTTCGGTGTTATAGCCGACAAGGTGGCTAACCGCCCCGGTGGTTATCTCCGTATCATCAAGACCGGCAATCGCCTCGGTGATAACGCTGAGATGGCTATGATCGAGTTCGTTGACTTCAACGAGGCTGCTCTCGCTTCTGCCGAGCCCAAGAAGGCTACTCGCCGTACTCGTCGCTCCAAGAAGTCTGCTCCCAAGGCTGAGGCTCCCGCTGTTGAGGCTAACGAGGCTACTGAGGCTCCCGCTGCCGAGTAATCTCCCTTACGAGAATATCTCATATCAAAAAAGTGCTTGCGACAACGTCGTAAGCACTTTTTTTTAAGCAATTTTAAGCACTTTTTTTAGGCCCTTTTAAGCCCTTTATTATGCCTCTTTGGCTGTGTGATCGCATCGTAGTGTCGACAGGTAGTCGAAGAGGTTCTCTTCGGCTTCAAGCCCCATCTTCTTTCGAAGCCTGTTGCGAGCCGATTCTACACTCCTTACCTCGCGATATGTCATCGTCGCGATATCTTTCGTGCTCAAACCCAAA
>SFMJ01000168.1 GCA_004553095.1 Bacteroidales bacterium | reverse complement strand
ATGGCCAACCATCCAAAATTCTATCTTTCACCATCGGTAAGTACAAAGGCGATAACTTCAGCCTCCATGTCGGTCTCTATGGCGCTTCGGAGGAGAACCCACTCCCATTCACTGTCATCGCCGGCAATAACTCTTTCTCAGGCATCGCTACCACTGCCTCTACTCCCGCCGAACCTAACGTGAATTGCACTATGGGTGTCGGTAGCAATCTCGAAATTTATGTGCCCGAAGGTTCTGTCCTTACTGCTTTCAAGATGGATGGTATCCCCGTGTATAGCTCTACACTCTCTGCTGCCACCGAAATCCGTGAACTCACCATCAGCAATGCCGATCTCTATAACATCAACCTCGACTATTGCCGTTGCCTCACTGATCTCGACCTCTCTTACAACAATCTCTCCTCTCTCGACCTGAAGGGTATCAACGAAAGCTATGGCAAGAATGTCCTCTTCAATGTCAATGCTTCTCACAATAAACTCTCCGAGATAGAGTTTACTTCCTCACTGACTCTGGTCAATCTTGACCTCTCTTACAACCAATTCGAAGAGTTCAATTTCAAGGATTTCGACAACCTTCAGTCGATCAATATCGCCGGAAATAAGATCCCATTCCTCAATATGGCTTATTTCGAAAATGTGAAGTATTGCGACGTCTCCGACAATCTCTTTACATTCCTTGAGCTCCCCGAAAGCAACGTCTTCGAGTATCTCAACGTTTCGAACAATCAACTTACATTCGCTTCTCTCCCATACCTCGCTCCGCGTGAAGGTCTCGAGTATGTCACTGCTCCTCAAGACCCGATAGTCATCGCTACTCGTGGCCCCGGCATCGACCTCTCTGCTCAAGACCTCAACATTGCAGGTCATCAAACATCTTTCGTTTGGAAGAAGCAGGATGGCACTCCGCTCGTTAAGGATGTCGATTACTCTATCTCCGGCGGACGTACCAAGTTCCTCAACACCGATGTCGGCAAAATCTATTGCGAAATGACCAACGATGCTTTCCCCGGTTTCGTCGGCGAAAATGCACTCCGCACCACGCTGATCAAAGCCGATAAGAAACCGACCAACCTTCTCGCTACATTTGAAACTCCTGTCGGCAATGAGACTGTTTCGCTCTCTTTGGCCGGTAACGTCGAGAACTCTGCCGTTTACTTCGATTGGGAGGGTAATAATGATTTCTTCCAGCAGTATCTCCTTAAGAGTGCTTACACTCTCTATAATGCCAAAACTACTGCCGGTGCAACTGTCAAGGCTTATACCTATGAGCCTGAAGAGAAGGTGACCATCTTCTCCATCAGTAATTGCACCATGGAGTCGTGCGATCTTACCAACCTCGATGGTGTGCAGTGTCTCTCCCTCATCAACGCTACTCTCCCCGAGATAACATTCCCCGAAAACACTGCCGACCTCACCGAGATCAACCTCGATCGTAACCTCCTCGAGTCGTTCGACGTCTCGAAGTTCCCCGCTGTCAAAGCCCTCGCTGTTTCCAACAACAATCTTACTTCGATCGACGTCTCTTCCGCTTCCGATCTCCAAGTGTTCAACGCTTCGATGAATCAGATCTCTTCCGTGAACTTCGGATCCAACTCCAACCTTTGGCTCGTCAACCTCGCTGCCAACGGCCTCGAGTCAATCGACCTCTCTACACTCCCGGGACTCGAGCAAATCAGCTTGAGCAATAACTACCTCTCTGAAATCGACCTCTCTGCCAATAATAATATTGAGGTGCTCCAACTCGATGGAAATATGTTCGATTTCACTACCCTCCCGCGTCCCAACAGTAATTGGTATGTCTATTCATATAGCAACCAATATCCCCTCCTCGTTGAGCCCGTTGGTAATACGGTAGACCTCTCTTCGCAAGCTCGCGTCGATGACACCGAAACTCAATTCGTGTGGTATCAGGGTGTCCCCGAGTATAACGAATTTGGCGAACTCACCGGCACAACTCTCGTCGAAGGTCAAGACTATACTATCGACAATGGTGTCACCACCTTCCTCCATAGCTTCAACGAAGTGATGTGCATCCTTACCAACAGTGTATTCCCCAACATGTTCCTCTATACTCCGCTCCTCAGCACATCGGGTGTCGACAGCATCGTCGATGACAATGTGCAAGAGAACAACGCCATCTTCAACCTCCAAGGTGTGCCTTGCAACAAGGCTACCGAGCCCGGCATCTATATCATCAATGGCAAGAAGATTCTCGTGAAATAATCATCGTGTAGATAGACTCCTTTCATATTCGGGATGTGTCATTTTTGTGATGATACATCCCTTTTTTGTACCAATATCACCGTTAAAACCCTAAAAATGTTGACTTTTTTCATAATTATCTCACTTTGATAGTGATAATTTCAAAAAAAATTCCGATATTTGCACTGCAAAAAAATCGGGACTCCTCCTCACCCCCTCCTCACCCCCTATTTTTCCCCCGTTTTTTTACCCTCTTTTAATTCAGATTATAGTTAATATAGATTAAAGATATTGTAAAAATGACTAAAGCAGATATCGTAAGTGAAATCGCTCGTAGCACAGGACTCGAACGTGCCGCTGTGCTTGCATCAGTGGAAAAGTTCATGGATGTTGTCAAAGACGCTATGGCTGCCGGTAACAATGTTTACCTCCGCGGCTTCGGTAGCTTCGTTGTGAAAACTCGCAAAGAGAAAACAGCTCGCAACATCTCTCGTAATACTACCATCAAAATTCCCGAACATAAGGTGCCCACTTTCAAGCCCTCTAAGGTGTTCCTCGATGAAGTAAAATAATCAATCAAAAGTCTAACTCTATAAAACCTTTGCAGTTATGCCCAGCGGAAAAAAGAGAAAAGGCCACAAGATGGCTACTCACAAACGCAAGAAAAGACTGAGAAAAAATCGTCATAAAAAGAAATAATCTATTCTGCGTGATTTCGACCGGCTACGCTTTTTTGCCGGTCGATTTTAATATATTTTTATTTCTT
>SFMJ01000167.1 GCA_004553095.1 Bacteroidales bacterium | reverse complement strand
AATCTGGCTCTCAGGGCTACCGGTGTCGCCGGCGCCTGTGCCGTAAGTCTCGAAAATTTTCTTCTTTTCTTCTGCTGAAAGATGCATAATTGAGAGATTTTGGAAATGATTAATTTATGTTATATCACTTTTTCCGGAAAAGCCGCCTGAAATATGCCCCTCGCGGCGACATATCTTGCATAGCTCTCTCTGCCATGGGCACTTTTCCCCGAAAAGCTCCGCAAAATTACAAAAAAATTTGCAATTCACAAAAATTTCTATTAATTTTGCGTTCGCAATTATGCCGAAAGGCTCAGTAAGTGCTGCTATTCTGCAGACGCCTTGTCGGCCCGATTAAAACATAAATTATCAAATGTACGCAATCGTTGAAATTAAAGGACAGCAGTTCAAGGCCGAAGAGGGCAAGTTCTTGTATGTCCACCACCTCGGTGATGAGGTGAAAGAGGGTGATGCCGTCTCTTTCGACAAGGTGCTCCTTCTTGACGCTGACGGTGATGTCAAAGTCGGCGCTCCCGCCGTTGAAGGCGCTAAAGTAGAATGTGAAGTCCTCCTTCCCCTCGTGAAGGGCGACAAGGTGATCGTCTTCAAGAAAAGACGCCGCAAAGGCTATCGTCGCCTCAACGGCCATCGCCAACAGTTCTCCAAAGTGTTGATTAAGAAAATTGTAACCGCTTAAACCAAAATAGAAAATGGCACATAAAAAAGGTGTCGGTAGTTCTAAGAACGGCCGCGAATCAGAAAGTAAACGACTCGGTGTGAAAATTTTTGGTGGAGCGAACTGCAAAGCCGGTAACATCCTCAAGCGCCAACGTGGCACTGTTCACCATCCCGGTCTAAACGTCGGTATGGGTAAGGATCATACCCTCTTCGCCCTTATCGATGGTGTAGTAGCTTTCACCACAGGTAAGAATGGCCGCAAGTTCATCAACGTGCAGCCCCATCAAGCTTAACTAATCCCTACCCCTAAATAAAATAGGCTAAGCCATCCCGGCTTAGCCTATTTTATGTTTGCTTATGTAGAGCGCGTCCACAATTATGCTGAACGCGCTCTGACCTTAACTTTACCTTATCACAATTTTCTCTGTCTTCTTGCCCTGCTTGCGGATGTAGATGCCGGGGGCAAGTTCTTGGTTAGTTATTCTTATCCCGGATATGCTATATATTTCGATAGATTCTGCTTCGTCTGATACGATCTCTGATAGGGCAGAGGTGTCGATGTCGCTGAAGAGCATACGATTGGCATTTGCCACTTCGCAGTCTGCCGCATTTGTGCTGTTGTAGTTGGAGATGAATGCCACTACCTCCATATTCTCTCTTACCCATGTGCCGGAAAGTGCAAATTCACACTCATAGCTATAGTCGTCGCCGTCGAATGTCAATGCATCGCCCCATGTCGAGTTCACCGCACGATTCACATGATTGTGGATATAGTCGCCGGTGGCTCCCGCCTGAGACTTCGCTGCAATATTGTTCTCCACGAGCATCACTGTGATGGTGGGATTCTCACTAAGGTTTTCCATCGATTTAGACCCTTCGACTGTGACATATAGCTTGTTGTAGTCTTCAGAATCATAAGATGCACTGATGTTGAGCGATACGAATGCCGGTGCTGCCAAGCAGTTATCCCAGTTGTTGGCCAGCTCGCTTTGCAACGACGGACAGAATGCCAAGTATGTGCCCTCCGCCTGCTTGCGGTCGGTGATCACTGCCGGCGCGAAGATCTCGCCATCTCGATTGTAAAGCCATAAGTAGTTGGCGTCAAATGATGATGTGAGCCAGTCTGTGTAGAATCCCACATGGTGGCACACCACGATCACATCTTCCGCATACTTCTCCTCTTCCAGTAAGTTGTGCATATAGTTGGCTACACGTGGACAGTTCGGACATTTCTCCGTGGTGAATTCCTCCACCAAGATGCGGCGTGCGAAGTCATGCTCCACGATTGAGAACTCGCGAGTTGTCTCGTTGTCGCTCATATCTTCATCCGTGCCTTCAGTCAGATTCTCTATACGGATGGTTACGCTGCTGCGACCGGTGCCGATCTCGGTGATGCCGGGGGTCAGAACGACATTAAATTGATAGGAGTCATTATATGCCACGCCACCCTCTACATATACATGTGCTCGAGAAGTCTCTACGTTATCGACAAGTGCCACAACGTCAAAGCCGCTGATCGTATAGGTGGCAAGGTTCTTGACTTTACCGCTTACGTCGAAGTTGCCGCGGTCGATGATATATACATCCGGCACTGATACATCCGATAGCATCAGGTTATATTTCGGCAAGCTCTCACCTTTGAGGAGTCCCTCCACTGAGAGGGTCAACTCTGATGAACGATCTTCCCATTCACCCTCCCCGAATTTCAACAGACAGGCATTGGCACATGGTTGCTTGATAGCCGCCACACCGAATGCCGAACCTTTCTGATGATAAGTATAACCGATGTATAGACCTGTGCTATTCCCCGATTCGATATGGTAGGGCTCGCTGAATGTAACGGTGTTCCAGCCCTTTACGATCTTTTGCTCGGTTGTCGTTGTGATAGTGGCCTCTGCCAGGTTCTCTCCATCTAACGAAGTACGCAACCATACGGTCAGCTCGTCGATGTTGAGTTTTGAGGCTAATCCGGCATTGACCGATACGATATCATTGCCGGAGTAGGTGTTCACAGTCCCTGCCGGGATGTAGATCGCAGCCTCCACATTGGCGTTGGATTCCGAGTAGGAGATTTCTCCCTTCTCGGGCAGCTGTCCATTGCAATATCCGATAGTCATATCAGATATCTGAGCATATCCGACCCCGCTAAGGGTCAGATATGCTGCTAAAGACATAAGTGTTCGTTTCATTTCTTAACTGTGATTTTGCGTGTTGCAACTCTGCCATCCTTGTATGTCACCTTCACGATGTTGATGCCATCTTCGAGTGAGCGGAGGCGGATACCATTCACGTTGTATATCTCAGTCTTGGCTATGTCGCCGTCGGT
>SFMJ01000166.1 GCA_004553095.1 Bacteroidales bacterium | reverse complement strand
TGGGATCATCATTGTCATCACCACACGATACCATTGCCACTGAGAGGCAAATCATTACAACGAAACTGAAAAACGAAATAAATTTTCTGTTCATAGTTTGTAAATTTTATATTTTTAGAAAAATTTTTTGATTGACAATTTTTCGATTGACCGGAGCAAAATTAGTGACAAATGACCGAAAAAAATGCCGAATTGATAAAAAAGCATACAAAATTGCCCGATTTTTATCCATTGAGCAAATTTTTAGCACCAATAAATGGAGTGTGCCCCAAGAATCACTCTCGATAGCACACTCAACTTAATCTAAATAATTTTTTTGAATTATGAAATTCTTTTCACTTCATCTACAGCTGAGATAGCTGAGATGTGAGATATGATGGTTTGCAGTTCGTCGTAGGAGTGAACGGCAAATGATAGTCTGAGTGTAGCGATTGAGTCGACAGTCTCGGTGTTGATGCTTCCGATGGCGAGATGGAGGTCATTGGAGATGCAGTCGATGAGGTCGACGAGGAGATGGCTACGGTCGATAGCCTTGACAACGATGGTGACAGGATAGAGTGTATCGTCGGGAGTGAAATCTACGGAGACGATGCTGTCGCCAAACTGTGATGCATAACGGATCGCTTTGGGGCAGTCTCGTTTGTGGAGGGTGATGGAACCATCCTCCTCGCGGAATCCGATCACCTCTTCACCGGGAATCGGTTTGCAGGATTCGCAACGATGGAAGGTGGGTTTCTTCTGTTGTTCGAGGTAAAGGCGGATAGCTTTGCGGGCTTTGTATGTAACGACGGTATCGAGCCAGTCGGGAGTAGGATGGCTATCAAGGTCGGTAAATATTTCGACCACGTCGCCGCGACGGAGGGGGGCCTTGATTGAAGAGAGGAACCCATTGACGCGGGCATATTTGGCTCGATGCCCGAGTGTGGAGTGTACTTCGTAGGCGAAGTCGAGGACGGTGGCACGTTGTGGCAGCACTACTTCACGTCCTTTGGGGGTGAAGGTCATGATGTCATCGTTGTAGAAGGATTCGACAACGCTGTCGATGAAGGTGGTGCCATCTTGTGAATGGCGGGCGATATCGCGGAGGATATTGCGGAATTTCTCTATCCAGAGGGTGAGGTTGTCTTCCGAGCGGTCGGCGACACAACCCAGTTTGGAGTCTCGCACCATACGTCGGGAACTGATATGGACCTCTTGCCAGCGGCCGAAGTCGGCGAGGAGTTTTACGTGGAAACTCTGGTAACCATTCTCTTTGGGAGTATCGATATAGTTGGAGATTCCACCCGGTTTTTCGCGGAATCGGTCGGTGAGCACGGAGTATACGCGGAGTGCCATGTCCTTTTCGGAGATACCTTCCGGGGCTTCGAACACAATTTCAGTGAAGTGACGATATTTGAGGTGATTGAAGTCGTCGCCATATTTGTGCATTTTGCGCCAGATGCTGTAAGGGCGGCGATAGTGCACGGCAACATCGACGGTAAAGCCGGCGGCGGCGAGTGTATCTTTGATTTCGTTGGCGAAGATGGTGAGGCGGTCTAATTGTGCTTCACGGTCTTGGTTGATATAGTTTTCAAGTTCGGCAAATTCGTGAGGGCAACGGAAACGGAAGCTGAGGTTTTCGAGTTCCGTTTTGACATCGTAGAGGCCGAGGCGATTGGCGAGAGGGGCGTAGAAGTAGTCGGTTTCGCCGGCGATCTTCATTTGTTTGTCGGCGCGCATGGAGGAGAGGGTACGCATATTGTGGAGTCGGTCGG
This sequence comes from Bacteroidales bacterium, assembly GCA_004553095.1. Lineage (GTDB taxonomy): Bacteria > Bacteroidota > Bacteroidia > Bacteroidales > Muribaculaceae > Lepagella. Next base: position 1,255 of record SFMJ01000166.1, on the reverse strand, counting down.
CGAGTTTTACGAGGAGGGCTCGGACGTCATACTGGAGGCTATTGAGCATTTGGCGGTAATTGTCGATTTGCTTTGAGGCCTCATATTTAGACTTCTTCTGCTTGGTGACCACACGTACGAGGAAAGCGACATCATCGCCAAAACGTTTGCGGATATCTTCTATGGTGTAACTGGTATCTTCGACCACATCATGCAGGAAGGCGGCAATAACGGGGTTTGCCTCGAGCATCAGTTCTTCGGCGGCGATAGTCGCGACCGCGACAGGATGGAGGATGTATGGTTCGCCCGACTTACGGAATTGCGGAGCATGCGCCTCGCGGGCGAGTTCGAAGGCATCCTTGATCCTGGCAAGATCTTCTGCTGAAACTCGTGGAGCCATCACTTCAAAGACATGGTTGGCTCGTTGCTGGATGATGTTAGAATAGTCAGTTTCCATAGATTATCGGATTCCATAGATAGAAAGAATCCATAGACCGCAAAATTGCACAAAAAACTCGAAAAAGCCAAGAAAATTATTGAAAATTTTTAACAATTTTCAATAATTTTCTAATAGTAGTGCTTTTGTCAAGCAGCCAAACTGCTTGACACAGTAGGAATGATGAGTGTCCTTCGCAAGGATCTAACAGTAGGAATGATGAGTGTCCTTCGCAAGGATCTTTTTATTTATTCAGGATGTTTATTTTTATGGACTCGGCGTGGGGGATTTGGGTGGTTTTGGTGTTGCTGAAGCGGAAGATGCGGTCGGCGGGGAGGGTCAGGCTGCTGATCTGACGGGTTATGGCGCCGGTGTTGTTCTGATATGCCCAGGTCCAGTCATCTACCTCTTGAACTATCCACTCACCCTCCGGCACGGAGATCCTCTTGCTTAGCGTTTTGGTGCCATCTGCTGCTATTACGACACCATTGTGAGTATTTTGCTCAGAGAGAACTACCATGGCGTATGGAGATGTTTCCCCCTTCTTGGTAATAGTGAATATTGCATTGTCATTCCCCTGCATACCACTCTTTTCAATGGTGATATAAAGGAGAGTGTAGCCGAGAGCAAGGCTCAAAGAACGTTAAGAACGTTAAGAACGTTAGGAACGTTAGGAACGTTAGGAACGCTCCGGGTGAGGAGGCGGGAGAGAGGGTCAAAAAAGATGAGAGGCTTGGCGCGTTAGCGCTAAGCCTCTCTGCAAGGTGGCGATTACCTACTCTCCCGCTTTCGCAGTACCATAGGCGTGATAAGGTTTAACTTCTCTGTTCGGAATGGGAA
>SFMJ01000025.1 GCA_004553095.1 Bacteroidales bacterium | reverse complement strand
GCTCTGGTTGGCGATAGTGCCGGCGATGGAGGGATTGCGGCGCACGGCGGGGCGATATGTCGTAGTGGCTACAGCGCTGATAATCCTCGGCATGGGATGCGTGAAAGCCGGGCAAGGGGGATTTTATTTCGACGACACACCGATAGAAGAGATGACGGCGACGCCCGGATATCGGGGAACAGATCATATCCGGACATCGGCGGCACGCGCCGGGAGGATAAGAGCCATCACGCGGGAGATCGCTCCCTACGTATCGGCGGGAGACACCCTCTTAGTGTATGGTTCGGCGCCGATGCTCAATCATCTGACGGGTACGGTGCCGGCGCTGGGATGTTCCTGGCCGGAGCTTCTGACCCCGAAGATGCTGGACAAAAAACTACAACAGACGGGTGACAGCACCAAAATCTTGGTGATGCGTTTCAACACGATCGGGAGCCACTGGGGAGCAGGCAGTGCGGCGTATGGCGAAGGGAAAACCACAGAGAACAACACCTATCACAATGCCGAAAAGAGTGGCATCATACAACAATGGATAGTTAAAAAACGTTATAAAGAAATCATATCGACGGTAGACTATGCGTTATATTTAGAGCCGGGATCGCTCTCAAGCGAGCTTGCGGAAGAGGGATCCGGGCAAAAAAATTAAAGAACTCTATGAAGCGGCCGATAAAGGATATTAAGGTAGCGGGCTGGTTTCTCTTGGTGTTGATTGCCTTGGTGGGAGCGAGCTGGTGGGCGTGGCATGAATACATGACCACACCCCCCTACGTGGATCACCAGCGCTATCCGGTGAGGGGTATCGACTTGTCGGCGCACAATGGTTATGCGAATCTAAATGCCACGGCGGCAGAGGGTTATGAGTTTGTATGGCTAAAGGCGAGCGAGGGACAGGACTTTCGCGACGAGAACTTCGTATTGAACTATCAGAAGGCGAAGCATGCCGGGATGAAGGTAGGTGCATACCATTTTTTTCGGTTTGACGTCGACGGAGTGGAGCAGGCGATCAACTTTCTTCGGGTCATCGGGAAGCGGCGTATGGACTTAGGGCTTGCGATAGATGTCGAAGAGCATGGGAATCCGAAAGGGATCGAGATAGATAGCATCAAATCTCGGTTGGCGATGATGGTGGAATATCTCAACATGCGAGGACATCGAGTCACCTTCTACAGCAATCGTCGCGGCTGGGAGAAATATTTATTGCCGGAATTTCAGGGGTGTCCGTTATGGATCTGTTCCTTTGAAGAAGAGAACAGTCTGAACAGCGACTGGACCTACTGGCAATACGACCACCGGGGAAAGGTGGCAGGAGTACGCGGCGAAGTAGACCTGAACGTCTACAGCGGGAGCCGCGAAGAATTCAACGCCATAACAGAAGGGAGATAGGAATAAATTTTAATGGGTGATAGATAATAAAATGGGGTTGGTTTTCGTTTAATTTTTGATGAATAATGCGCAAAAGATAATGATGGTTTTGGCGATGGCCGGCGCGGCAATGGTGTCGGCAGTGCCGAGTTATGCACTCGACGCAGATCGCTATGCCTCTGAATCAAAGCTCGCGCGGGGCACCTGGGTAAAGGTGAAGGTGAGCGGCGTTGGTATGCACGTCATCAGCGACAGCCAACTACGACAGATGGGATTTTCCGACCCCGCCAAGGTCCATGTATATGGCACGGGCGGCCGTCAGGTGTCGTTCGGTCTGACCGAAGATATGCCGGATGACCTGCCGTTGCAACCCTCCGTTCACACCTCGAAAGGTATCACCTTCTTCGCCTTCGACCACTTCACCTGGAACCGAAACATCGATGGCTCCGACACCCCCTATTACCATACGATCCATGCCTTCTGCGACGACAACTACTACTTTCTGAGCGATGTAGAGACTTCGCAGAGCATCGCCGACTCCGACAATACCACCGCCGAAGCGGGGGAAAACGTGATAAGCGACTACATCTGTCGCTCGGTATATGAGCAAGACCTCGAATATGCCGGCGAGAGCGGTTCGCAGATATATGGCGAAGACTTCCGCAGCAAGCGCACGCAGAGTTTCGAACTGAATCGTATCGATGCCATCGACGGCGACATGACAGTGAAAGTGCGGTTTGCCGCCAAGACCACAGGGGGAACATCGCGCCTCAGTTTCAAAGCCAACGGAGAGAGTGTGGAAACTTCCGAAACGGACAAGATAGACTCCTCCAGCGCCCAGCAATATTGCAAAGTCACCGAGACAACCAAGAAGCTCAGCAACATGAACGGCAACGTCAAGTACGACATCACCTACTCGCCGACCGGAGTGCTCTTCATGGCGCGCCTCGACTATATCGAATCCTTCTATCGCCGAGCATTGCGCCTCGACAACGGCGAGCTCTACTTCTACGGCACCTACAACTCGGGTGAGACGCTGAGTGTGAGCGGTTGCTCATCGGCATGCGAAGTGTGGGACATCACCGATGCGGCACGCGCCACGAAGGTGTCATATACCCTGCAGGGCGACAAAGCGATGTGGAGTCTCACCTCCGGGGGCTACCGCGAATATGTGGTGTTCGACCCCGACAAGATCAGCCGCACCGCCACCCCCGCCGGCAGTATAGCCAACCAGAACATCCATGGCATGGAGACCCCGGACATGCTGATCATCACCCTGCCCGAATATAAAGAGGGGGCAGAGAAGATAGCCCAACACCACAGAGACTACGACGGATTCCGCGTCGCGGTGTGCGATGCCGAACAACTATACAACGAATTTTCCAACGGCAAGAAAGATGTCGGTGCCTTCCGCAAGGCACTCAAGATGTGGTATGACCGAGGCAACAAAGAGGTCACTACCGACGAAGATGTAGAGACACCTGAGAAACATCATATCCGCTACTGTCTGCTGATGGGTAAGCCCTTCTACGACAACAAGATGGTGTCGGCGGCAGCGAAGAGTGCCGGTTACACGCCGATGCCGATATATCAGAGTTACACCGGGCTTTCGGAGACCGAATCCTACAGCAACGACGACCTGATCGGCATGCTTGAAGATGTGACCGAGAGCCAATTTTCGATGTCCCAAGCCACACTGAATGTAGCAGTGGGGCGACTGCCGGTGACCTCCAAGCAAGAGGCACTCGACATGGCGGCGAAGGTGGAGAACTATGTCACCAACCCGACCTACGGCCCTTGGCGCAACCGAGTGATGCTGATTGCCGACGACGATGACAACGGCGAGCACCTCAACCAGTCGCAAGATGTATATGCCGGACTTCGCAGCACAGAGAGGGGTGCGGCAGTGGTCTACGACCGCAACTACTTGGACACCTACCAGAGGGTGATGACCGGTGTGGGAGCCACCTATCCACAAGCCACCGAGCGAATGCTTCGCAACTACAACGACGGAGTGATCCTGACCAACTATATCGGCCACGCCAGCGCCATCGGCTGGGGTCATGAGCACCTCTGGGAATGGGAAGACATCATCTCGATGAGCAACAAAAACCTGACCTTCATCTACGCAGCGACCTGCGGTTTCGCCTACTGGGACGAGCTGAGTGTCAGCGGCGCCGAACATATCCTGTTGAATCCCAAATCGGGAGTAATCGGCTTGATGGCAGCCACCCGCACGGTATATGTGTTCAACAACGGCAAGCTCAACAAAGCCACCAGCAGCCACTTCTTCGAGCGTGGCGAAGATGGCAAAGCATTGAGACTCGGCGACGTATATATTAGAGGGAAAAACGACTACCACTCCTCCAACAACCTACGCTACGCCTTCTTGGGCGACCCGGCGATCAGAGTGCCCATCAGCGACTATGCCGTAGAGGTCACCACGATCAATGGAGAAGATGTGACCGACCCGAAGAGTAAGATGCCGGAGCTGACCGCCATGTCGACAGCCACAATCGAAGGCACGGTCAACAAGCCCAACGGCGAGATCGACACAGAATTCAACGGCACCATCAACCTGCAACTATATGATGCAGAGCGAGTTGTCACCACCTACGGACAGGGGCAATCGGGCAAAGTGATAAGTTATAACGACCACGACCGCCGTCTGACCACCGCCAATGCCGAAGTGAAAGAGGGACACTGGAGTGTGACCCTCCACCTACCTCCGGAGATTGAGGGCAACTACACGCCGGCGCTGATGGCAGGTTATGCCTACGACGGCAAAGGTAAAGAGGGCAACGGCGTGTTCGAGCGCTTCTATGTATATGGCTACAACGACGCCGAGATCACCGACGTCGAGCCGCCGCTGATCGCAGAATACTACGTCAACAGCGCCAACTTCGAGAATGGGGGGCTGGTGAACGCCAACCCGGTGGTGTTCGCACGACTCCAAGACATCTCGGGGATCAACATCTCCGACTCCGGCATCGGCCACAGCATGACGCTGACAGTCGATGGCAAAGATATATACAGCGACTTAGGCAACTACTACGAGCAGGATGTCACCGACCCGGAATGGGGGACACTGGTATATCCGCTCCAAGGCATCTCCTCAGGGCGCCACACATTGCAGCTCACCGTGTGGGACAATGCCAACAACGTGTCGAAAGCGACCATAGAGATCAACGTCGGGGCGATGATCGATCCGACGATCTACGACATCTACGCCTTCAAGGGAGATGCCTCGGTCGACTTCCGCATACTGACCGACCGTCCGAACAGCGAGATGAAATGCAGCATCGTCATCTACGACCTGTCAGGGCGTCGCATCAAGAGCATCGTCGAAGATGTGACCAGCGACATCAACAGTCAGATCGACACGGTGTGGGATATGTGTGACGAAGCGGGCACCAGAGTGGCACGCGGCATCTATATCTATCGTGTCACCCTCGAGACGCCGGAGGGTAGTTACAGTTCGAAAACGAAAAAATTGGCGATAAGCGCCCCAATAAAATGAATCAATTACCAAATGTGATACTGCCGGAGCCGACCCTCCGCCGCCTACCCTGGTACTTGGCGTATGTAGAGATCTTGCGCCACAAGAAAGAGCGATATGTCTCATCGACCCTCATCTCCAAGGCACTGAGTGTGGATGCGTCGCAGATCGCCAAAGATCTCTCCTTCCTCGGAGTGAAAGGGAGGACCCGTATCGGCTACGAGGTGGAAGACCTGGCGAAAGCCCTGAGCGACTTCTTGGGATTCTCACGACGCCACAAGGCCTACGTCATCGGCGTGGGGAGTCTGGGGAAGGCACTGATCCGCGACTCCGGACTTCAGAACTATGGGCTGGAGATCATAGCCGGTTTTGATGTCAACCCCGAGGTGATCAGCAAGAAGAACTTAGACGTGCCGATCAGACATATCGACGAAATCTTCGATGCCATGTCGACCGACCCGGCAGAGATAGCGATCTTGACCGTTCCGGCGGATGTGGCACAAGAATCAGCCGACATAGCGGCAGGTGCCGGAATCCGGGCTATCTGGAACTTCACCCCCTACCGCGTGAAAGTGGCAGAGGGAGTGGTGATGGCGAACACCTCGATTTATGCTCACTTGGCGCTGATCTACACTCGACTTAATGAGGTTATGGGTTAGAGGTTATGGGTTAGAGGTTAGAGTTGACGATAAACGATAAAAGATAAACGCTACAAACGATGAAGATATTCGCTTTGATACGCAACTATGGAGAAGGCTCCGGGGAGGGAAGTCCCTGGGGCGAAGGGGGTGTCGACTGGTATGAGATGCCCGACTCCTCGATAGTGCGCAGTGGCAATCCGGTGTTTCTGCCCGACTTTGCCGAGCGATATGAAGCATATCCGAGCATAGTATATCGTATCGGGCGTCTTGGCAAGAGCATAAAGCCAAGATTTGCAGACAGATATGTCGACCAATGGGGCATAGCCGTAGCGATGGTGGCGGTAGACTTGTTGCAAGAGCTTCGCGAAGGGGGTCACCCCTGGACACGCGCTGTGGCATACGACAGAAGTTGCATGCTTGGCAATTTGGAGCCCATAGATACGTTAAAAGATATAGAGGGGATAAGGATCGAAGCAGGGGAAGAGAGCCTCGACTACCATCGGGATCAGATCCGCGAAGGGATCGACGAGGTGATAGCCCGGCTGAGCGCCCACAACACGCTGAAGAATGGCGACTTCGTGCTCGTGGCACTCCCACGGCAGGGACTACTTCTGAAAGAAGAGACACGACTCAGCGCCTATCCCATAGAAGATAACCAAAGACACTTAATAGATATCAATATAAAATGAGAGGAAGAATATATCGCCTACTGACGACAGTGATGATGTCATGGTTGGTAAGTTTTGCAGCCACAGCGACATATCAATTTGCAGCCAATTCCCCCCTACAAAAGGGTAAATGGGTTAGGATCACCGTGCCCAAGACCGGCGTCTATGAGATCAGCTTCAGCAAGCTGAGAGAATTAGGCTTCACCGATCCGAAGAAAGTAGCCGTGATGGGTAAAGGGGGGCCCAGTCTCCCTCTGAACTTCTATACGACCGATGCATTGACCACCAGGTCGTTTGAAGATGTGCCCACCAATGTGGCAGTGGCACACCTCTACAACAAACTGATCTTCTACGCCTACGGCCCGGAAAAGATCACTGCCAACCAGACCGGCTATAAGACCAACGAGCGAATGTATCACATCCGCACCGACCGGAATGTATACAGCGATGTCTCCTACTACTATCTGACAGATGCTCAGACACCGCTGATGGTCAGCAACAAGCCGACCGAAGACAAGAGTGCCGCCAAGCTCTTCGACTGGGGTTACACCTACGACTACCGGGAAGAGGATCTGATGCAGGGTGGCATACACACCGGACAGACCTTCTGGGGAAGAAAGATCGAACCAGATAAATACTATACCGAGGAGAGGACCTACAAATATTGTGTCGACACGACCTCGGTATATCGTATGGAGTTGGCATTGGCTAAAGAGGAATATGGCGACTTCTTCATCTACTTCAACAATGCCATCAAAGAGCACAGCTTCAGCCAAAGCAAGGCGGCAGTCTTCTCGATGATGAACGATATGAGCAAGACCAAGCTCAACGTGGCGGAAGATGGCACCGGCACCTTGACCCTCAAATATATCATGAGGGGTGGATATAGCCCTACGAAGATATGTAACATCGACTACGAGATCATATCCTATCCGATCAATCTCGGCCTGGCGCTCAATGACGAGAGTTTCACCCAGCAATATATGTGCTTCCGCAACTCCAACCACAACATCGTGAAGCACCCGGCGCCGGCAGGATGCTATGTCTGGGACATCACCAATCGCGCCACACCGCAGCAGCTCGATGTCGAAGATGGATATTTCTACGACGACTACTACTATCACCCCGAAGTGGTGGTGTTCAATCCCACGCGCAATCTCTCACAACCGACAGAATATGTGGAGATAGAGAACCAGAACCTGCATGGACTTCAGACCGAAGGGGCTGACATGCTGATCGTTACGCTCCCCGAATGGAAAGAATATGCCGACAAGATAGCCACCCTGCATCGAGAGCATGACGGGATGAGCGTATTGGTGATCACACCACAAGAGATCTACAACGAATTCAGTTACGGCATGCCCGACCCGATGGCTGTCAGATGCCTCACCAAGATGCTCTATCAGAGTCCCAACCGACCTCTGAAGAATGTGCTCTTCATCGGGCATATCACCTCCGACATCCGCAACATCAACAAGATACCCGGATTCAAGCCGGGCATCTTGGCATACACGCTGAAAGATGCAGAAGTCGACCAAGAGCAATCATGTGTGATGGACTTCTATGGCTGTATGAACGACTTCTACACCTATCTGCGCGACCAGTCGACCATGCTCAACGCCAAGATCAGCATGGGAGTCGGACTACTCCCCATCACCGACAAGCAAGAGGCAGAAAACGTGGTGGCAAAGATCGAAGAATATCTCAACACCGAAGACTTCTCCAACATCGCCAACGAGACCATGGTGATCTCCTGCTTGGGCGACCAGAACCTGCACGACACTCAGGCGATCAACTTCACCCAGATGATGCAAGACTTGGAGGGTGCACACTTCGACTCCGAGCTCGACAACACCCAGCTCTGGATGGATGGACTCGGCTCCGAAAAAGTGCGCGATCTGATCACCGAATCGATAGAGCACGGCAAAGTATTCAGCGTCTATATAGGCCACTCCGGAGCCTTAGGATTCGGTGACTTCAGCAATAGCGACATGTTGCAACTCGACAACTCCGAACTCGGCTTTATGTTTATGGCAGGATGTGACCTCTGCGCACCCGACCTGAGCATCAAGGGTATCGGCGATATCGGTGTATTGCGATCCAAGCGAGGCTTGATCGGCAATGTCTGCGCCACACGCCCCGTGATCTCCAACCATAATGAAGAACTGCTCCGTAATTTTGGCAACGCCATGATAGTAGATGGGTTAGGAAATCCTCGCACCACCAATCCGACCATCGGCGAAGTCTATTCGATAGCCAAGACCAATAGTCTGAACACGAGTCAATCGACCTACGTGCTGATCGGCGACCCGGCCTTGCGTATCCCGGTGGCTACGGGTAGGTTGTCTTTGACCACCGACCGCGCTGCATACTCGTCGGGCGAAGTAGTAAAAGTAAGCGGACAAGTGCTCAACAGCGAAGGGGAAGTCGACAGCGAATATAATGGATATGTGACAGTCAAAGTGGCAGAACCGGAGCGCAAGAAGAGCATAGCCTCGGGTGTACCCGACTTGATGACACGCGAATATCCGCTAACCACAGTCCGGGGAAAAGTGACAGCCGGAGTCTTCGAGGTATCCGTGCCATTGACCTCGGTCTACGACCGCTACAAGAGCACCGCCGACACTACCCGCACCTTCACCATCTTAGCGGCCACCCACTCCGCGGCATTGCGCAAATCGAACTCCGGGCGTTGCAGCATCGCCATGGCTATGGAGGGGAGTGAACCCTCGGCAGATGCCATCCGCGACACCGAAGCTCCGACATTGACATTGACACACGATCCTATCACCGGACAGCTCCGCGTAGAGGCTGCCGACGATATGGCGCTCACCCCCGGCATCGGTGCCGGCAGAGGCGTGGCACTCACCATCGACGGCAAGAACTACAGCCTCGACGGCGAAGTCAGCAAGGGTGTAAGCACCACATATTATGAGGGTTATATCAACACCCTGCGACTCTCACCCGAGACTCATCAGGTGACAGCAAGCGCCGTCGACTTGGCAGGCAACAGATCGGAGACAACTACGCTCACCATCCAAAACCTCGCCGGAATGGCCTTGAAGCTGACCATCGACCAGGAGATAGCCATCGAGACACTCGGAGTCGACATCAAAGGCACTATCAGAGATGGCCTCGTGCTGATCGTCACCGACCGTGAAGGAAATGTGATGGAACGCCAAGAGATCTCCGGAGCGCATGCCGACATCGACCTGACCGACCTTCCTATCGGTTCATATAGACTGGCAGCCAGAGAAGAGAGCATCGCCGGCAACAAAATATTTTCAAATTGGGTTGAATTTACAGTAATCAAGTAATAGAATGAGAAAAACATCGAAAATATCTATCATAACGGCACTTCTGCTCGCCACAGCGACCGGAGCCTACGCCCAGAACGACATCAAAGACAACGAGTTCAACCCGATCAATACGGGTGTGACCACGCTGAGCATCATCCCGGATGCACGTGGTAGTGCCCTGGGAAATTTGGGTGTAGCTACCGATCCGGATATGAACTCTCAATTCTGGAACTCATCGAAATATGCCTTTGCCTACTCCGGTGGTGGACTCTCACTCTCCTACACACCCTGGCTTCGCAAGATCGTCAACGACATCTTCTTGGCGAATTTATCAGGATATTGGAAGATGGGAAGCGGCGACAACCAGGCGCTGTCGGCATCCTTCAGATACTTCTCGCTTGGCGAGGTGACCACCGGGTCGTATGACTACGACTCGCCCAATGCACAGACCATCAACCCCTACGAGATGGCGTTCGACTTGGGCTACTCGCGCAAACTGTCGGAGAAATTCTCGATGGGTGTCGTGCTCCGCTATATCCTCTCCGACCTGTCATATCAAGACACACAGACGGGAGAAGAATTCAAAGCGGCACATGCCTTTGCCGCCGACATCAACGGATACTTTGTGACCTACCCGATGATCGGGCGCAACGAGTGCCAATTCTCGTGGGGTTTCAACATATCGAATGTCGGCACGAAAGTGAGCAATGACAATGGCGTCACCAACTCCTTTCTGCCCACCAACCTGCGTCTCGGCATGAACTTCATGTTCCCCTTGGCCGACTACCATACGCTCGCCTTCGGCTTGGATTTGAACAAGCTCTTGGTGCCGACCAAGCCACGCACCAAAGACTATGATATGGAGACTGAAGAGGGACAGGCAGCATATTGGGAAGCATACGACAAATGGAACTCCATGTCGCCGATCACCGGTATTTTCAAGAGCTTCGGCGATGCCCCCGGCGGCTTCAAAGAGGAGCTTCAGGAGATTCAATTCTCGTTGGGTGCGGAATATACCTACAATCAGCAATTCTTCTTGCGATTGGGATACAACTACGAGCATCCCAACAAGGGAGGGCGTTCTTACTTTGGCTTTGGTGCCGGTTTTTCGCTGAATGTGGTGCAGCTCGATGCCTCCTATATGCTTGCAACGGCGCAGAACTCGCCGTTGGATCAGACCTTGCGCTTCACCTTGTCATTTGACATGGATGGCATCGTCGACCTGATCGGCAAGAGAAAGAGATGAGGTTAGAGGTTAGAGGTTAGAGTTGACGCTAAACGATACCATAAACTATAAACGATAAACGGAATGTATCGAATCGGACAGGGATATGATGTGCATAGGCTGGTGGAGGGACGCGAGCTTTGGCTATGCGGCGTAAAGGTGGACCACACGTTAGGGTTGTTGGGACACAGTGATGCCGACGTAGCCATCCATGCTCTCTGCGACGCCCTGTTGGGGGCGTTGGCACTCGGGGATATCGGGCGTCATTTCCCGGATAGCGATCCACGCTACAAGGGGATCGACAGCAAGATACTGTTGGGGCATGTGATGCAACTGATCCGTGAGCATGGCTATGAGCCTGTGAATGTGGATGTAACGATCGTGGCACAACGACCCAAACTACTACCCTACAACGAAGAGATGCGCCGGACACTCGCAGAAGTGATGGGGATCGATGTGGAGAGAGTGTCGGTGAAAGCCACCACTACCGAGCATCTCGGCTTCGAGGGCGAGGAAAAGGGGATTAGCTCCACTGCCATCGCATTGCTGAAGCGAGTTTAGTTGTTAGAAAATCGAGGATTATGATCTATACGCTGATCGTGCTGGTGGTGGGAGTCCTGTCGGTGGTGAGGGGATTCAGGCGGGGGATAGGCCGTCAGACCTCGTCGATAGTTGCGATAGCCTTCGGGCTGGTCAGCGCACGACTCTTGGCCCCGGGGCTTCAGCAGATGCTCTATGGGGCTTTTGATTCGCTACGGGGAGCCGTGGAAGAGCAATTCATCTATGAGACCCTCTCGGCATCGATCGTCTTCGTGACGGTGTATGGAGTGTTTCGCGCCATTCTCTCCTTCATCGACAAGGTGATAGGGATGGGGGAGAAGACGCTCATCGGGAGTCTCAGCGGTGCACTCTTCACCACCTTCAAGCACTTGGTGATGCTCTCGGTGCTCTTCAACCTGATGGTGGGCATAAGCCCCGACTCGAAGCTGATGAAGCAAGCGCAAGCCGACGACGGCAACGTGGTGAGAGAGATACTGCTACTCTTCCCATCACTCACCGGAGGAAGCGACATCGAAGAACTGGCGCTCAAGATCCAACTTCGGGAGGCGAAGAAAATTTCTTAGCAGATAATAGATATTAGTTATTAGATAATAGATGGGTGAATTTGGTTAAAAAATGGGAAAGATGGATAAAAAAAGGGTAAAAGATATAATAAAAACATGTTGATGACGTGTTGATAATATATACAACATAAAACCATTGAAAAAAACGAAACACGAGATATGTTAAAAGTCACAGATCTGCATGCTGAGATCAACGGTCGCGAGATATTGCGAGGGATCAACTTAGAGGTAAAGCCGGGAGAGGTACACGCCATCATGGGGCCCAACGGATCGGGTAAATCGACACTGTCGATGGTATTGGCGGGCAATCCGTCATATCATGTCACCTCGGGCAAGGTAGAATTTTATGGCAAAGACCTCTTGGCGATGGAGCCGGAAGCACGCAGTCACGAGGGAGTCTTCTTAGGGTTCCAATATCCGGTGGAGATCCCGGGCGTGTCGATGGTTAACTTCATGCGTGCGGCGGTGAATGCCAAGCGTGAATACTTCGGCGAGCCTGCAATCGGAGCGGCGGAGTTTTTGAAGTTAATGCGCGAGAAGCGTGCCGTGGTCGACTTGGACAATAAATTGGCGTCACGTTCGGTGAATGAAGGTTTCTCCGGGGGTGAGAAGAAGCGCAACGAGATCTTCCAGATGGCTGTGTTGGAGCCGAAACTATCGATACTCGACGAGACCGACTCAGGACTTGACATCGATGCACTTCGCATCGTGGCGACCGGAGTCACCAAACTGAAGACACCGGAGAATGCCACCATCGTGATCACCCACTATCAGCGCCTCTTGGACTATATCAAGCCCGACTTTGTGCACATCCTCTACAAGGGAAGAATCGTGATGACCGGGGGCCCGGAGTTGGCACTCGAGTTGGAAGAGCGTGGATATGATTGGATCAAAGAAGAAAACAAGGACTAAGCGACATGGGTGCATTAGAGCAATATCTTGAGCTATATCGCACGCATCGGCAAGTGATCGATGAGAATGGCGCCGAAGTGATCAACGCCCTGCGCCCCGCAGCATATAGCATATTGGAGGGTGGGCGACTGCCCCGGCGTGGCGATGAGAACTATAAGAATGTAGATGTCGAGGGGCTCCTTGCTCCCGACTATGGCATCAACCTGCTGAAGAAAGAGCTGAAAGTGAATCCGGAGATGTCGCTGAGATGTGATCTGCCGGTGATCTCGACCTCCATTTTGATGAATGTCAACGACACGTTTGCGGCACGGCGCGATGCGTTAGACACGCTTCCCGACGGCGTCGACGTGGGTAGTCTGCGGGAATTTGCCGGCATCGAACAGGAAGAAGTGAAGGCATATTATGGCAAGATCGCCGATATGAGCAATCCCTTGGTGGCACTCAACACGCTATTGGCGCAAGATGGGTTGTATCTGCGCGTGCGTCGCGGTGTGCAACTCGACCAGCCTATCCAGCTGATCAACATCCTCTCCTCGGTCTATCCGCTGATGGCTGTGAGAAGGATACTGATCGTGGTGGAAGAGGGGGCGGCGGTCAAGCTCTTGGCATGCGATCATACACAGCGTGCCGGCGTCGAGATGATGGATCTTGAGACAATCGAGGTGCATGTGGCAGCCGGTGCTCATTTCGACTACTACCATATCGAAGAATCGAGCGACTCCACACGCCGCCTCTCCACCCTCTATGTGGAGCAGGAAGAGGGTTCGCATGTCAATATCAACGGCACTACTCTATCCAATGGCATTACCCGCAATGAGTATTACTGCCGACTGATGGGCAGAGAGGCAGAATTGCGTCTCTATGGCATGGGGATCCTGGATGGAGATCGAGTATTAGGTACATATAGCCATATCGACCACCGCGCGTCGCACTGCAAGAGCAATGAGCTCTTCAAGATGACAGCCGACGACCGAGGCAATGGAGCCTTCACCGGACGAATCCATGTGGCGGAGGGGGCTGTAAAGACCGAAGCCTATCAGGCGAGCCGCAACTTGGTGGGGAGCGAAGGGGCACGAATCGACTCCAAGCCGCAGTTGGAGATCTATAACGACGATGTGAAATGCTCGCATGGGTGTGCCATCGGACAATTGGATCCGATGCAGATCTTCTATATGCGCACACGCGGCATCAAAGAGGAGAGGGCACGCCATCTGCTGAGGCAAGCCTTTATGGCAGATGTGATCGACGCCATCGACTGGGCGCCACTTCGCGACAAGTTACATTTACTGACAGAGCGCAGATTTGCCGGAGTCCGCAGTGCATGCGGCGGATGCAAGGCATGCAATCTCAAAACGGGGGAGTGACCGACATGATCGATATCGCAGCAATACGAGAGCAATTTCCGATACTTCAGGAGCAAGTCTATGGCAAGCCACTGATATATCTTGACAACACGGCGACTTCGCAGACGCCGCGGCGCGTGGTGGATCGCATCGGATGGCTATATAGTCACTGCAAGGCGAATGTGCATCGCGGCATCCACCGACTGTCGCAGGAGGCTACCGACCTTCAGGAGGCAACTCGTCGGCGTGTCAAGGAGTATATCAACGCCCGCAGCGAACGGGAGATAATATTCACACGAGGCACAACCGAGTCGATCAACCTTGCCGCCGGCTCTTACGGGTTGAAACTTCGCGACGGTGATGAGATCGTGGTGACCGGTATGGAGCATCATGCCAACATCGTGCCCTGGCAGCTGATAGGGCATCATGCCAAAGTGCGACTTCGTGTGGCGGAGGTCAACGACCGTGGCGAGATAGACTTGGAACAGTATGAGTCGCTCTTCAACGAGAATACCCGCGTGGCAGCCATCAGCCATGTCAGCAACGTGTTGGGGACTATCAATCCGGTGAAAGAGATGATCGAGATAGCCCATAGGCATGGGGCTGTGGTCCTGGTGGATGGAGCGCAAGCGGCACCCCATCTACGCATCGATGTGCAAGACCTCGATTGCGATTTCTATGCCTTCTCCTCGCACAAGATGTATGGTCCGACAGGTGTGGGAGTGCTCTATGGCAAAGAGGAGAGGCTCGAAGAGATGGAACCTTGGCAAGGTGGCGGCGAGATGATAAGTCAAGTCACCTTTGAGAAGACGACCTACGCCGACCTTCCCTACAAATTCGAGGCGGGCACACCCGACTTCATCGACATAGCAGCCTTCTCCGAGGCCTTCGACTTCATCGAGAGTGTCGGAGGGATCGAAAAGATGGCGGAATATGAGGGAGAACTCTGCCGATATGCCGAAAAGAGATTAAAAGAGATCGAGGGGCTAAAAATTTATGGCGAATCATGCAATAAATCAGCCGTAACCTCGTTTAATATAGAGAAGATCCACAACTACGACTTGGGATTGCTCTTGGATCGTATGGGAGTGGCGGTGCGCACGGGTCACCATTGTGCACAGCCATTGATGGATCGATATGGCGTGCCGGGGATGGCTCGAGCCTCCTGGGCGGTCTACAACACACGCGAAGAGGTCGACATCTTCATCGACTCGCTCCGCAAGGTGGCAGCGATGCTGCGGTAGGCAGCCAAAACAGTATTAGCCCATAATTATAATACAATATCAACAACAAAAGCCATAAAACTAAAGTTTTAAGTACATTTACGTTTAATTAAGGAAACTTGATTATTGAAGTGATATAAGGAGTTCTTCTTTATTAGTTGTTAGATATTAGTGATTAGATATTAGTTGTTAGATTAGAAGATTAGGGCTTTGGCGAGGTTGTGGTGTTTGGAATAAAAAACAAAAAAGAGTCCGGGGCAAGGGGAATGCTCCGGACTCTCATGATTGGGGTTTATGTTTACTTACTTATTTATTTGATTAAGGCTTTGAAAGACTTGCCGTTTCGGCGGACTATCACAACTTGGCCCTTGACTGGGCGATCGATGCGGATGCCTTGGAGGTCGAAATACTCGACATCGGCAGCATCAACAGAGATCTCCTCTACCCCATCCTCCAACTCGATCAAGACAGTCTCCTTATTGCTATAGAGCGACTCACCCTTGTCATAAAGAGCGGTAACAGCATAGACATACTCGACATTCTTCTCAAGATTCTCATCTTTATAAGAGATAGTCTCAAGAGGCAAAGAAGCGACAAGGAGGTCATTGCGATAGAGATTAAAGCCGGTGAGCAGAGCAGGCTCCGACATGGCAGTGAAGGAGAATAGGTCGAACACAATAGGATCATAATGCGAGCCATGGACATTGATGGCGAAACGCTTGGCATTCTCAGGGAGAGTTACGGAGAAATCGGTCCATCCGTTGCGAGGAGCGGTATAGGTCTCGAGCAGAGTGAAATCTTCAGTCTCGGTGCCACCCTCTGAATAGAGGAAATCGAACGACTCACCGCTGCCGTAGGAAGAGAGATTCTGAGCCTTGAAAGTGACCTCCGTACCACCCTTCACGATCGGAGAGATAACCCAATTGTCGATCGAGCCACCATAAGAATAACTTACAGAGATGGCGAGACACTTGGTGCCTTCGGGGCAGTTAAGGATTGCGCCGTAAGAGGGGGTAAAATTCTCGGCAATCATAGCAGCCATCGGCACACCCTTATTGACATTATTGATGCCAGACTCATTGATGCCATCCTTATCGACGAAGATCCAATCACCCATCGGCTCCATCGAACCGGACTCCCACTCCTCGAAGCTTTCAGTAGTAAGAGAATAAACAGGATCAGTAGACACCATAGGAGCGTCCCAAGAGAGAGATGCAGAGCACTCCACCTCATCGACAGAAGCCTCGAGATATCCGGGGCAAGTAAGATCATTGACATTGACCGGGATAGAGACCACAGCCTCATTGTCGGCAAGGTCAAGATCAGACTCCAAATCAGCCACGACTTTGAATGTAACATCGCTGCCGGCATACTTGGGGAGCACCTTGAAAGGCACCTCGACAGAAATCTCGCTGATGGCACCGACCGGATCGCCGGCAACGGCAGCCACCTCCTCATCATTGGCGAAGAGACGGAGAGTATAATCGGCTTCATCATTGACACCCTTATTCTTCAGAGAGACAGGGAAGATAACATCCTGACCCAGCTCCAAAGACTTGGCAGGAGCTTCAAGAGAGACAGCAAGGTTATGTTCCAGATAACTGCGGATCGAGATATTATCGAGATAGAGAGTATTGTAATTGCCCGAGCCAAAACCTACGAAGAGGAGTTGGGCTTTGTCAGCGGCAGCGACCTCGGCAGGCACATCATAGGTAAACTCAGTCCACCCTTGAGTATCGCCCGACTTCATATTGATCGCCTCATCGCCCAGCATATAAGTCACGCCATCGACGAGGAAACCGGGTTGCACCTTAGTCTCATACGAAGCACTCGGATTGAGGAATACCCAGAACTTCAGTTTGGCATTATGAAGGTCGGAGAGGGAGAGGATGGGGGACCAGATGGTGCGTTGTTCCGAAGCGGCGCAACCGAACTCGAGGCATCCGCCATCATTATCCTGAGGATTGATGGTGACAGGATAAGAGCTGCCGACAGATGGGCGCCATCTGGAAGTCTCATTATTCTCCACCACCCAGGTATTATTGCTAAAAGCCATATCGGCAAACGACTCCACGAACTCACCGACGTAGGGATTGCCCACGAGGAAACCGGGGCTTGTGGTGACAGCCGAAGTCTTCGAATTGGAGATAGCCACGAT
Organism: Bacteroidales bacterium; assembly: GCA_004553095.1. Taxonomy (GTDB): domain Bacteria; phylum Bacteroidota; class Bacteroidia; order Bacteroidales; family Muribaculaceae; genus Lepagella. The sequence goes on along the minus strand of SFMJ01000025.1, from coordinate 8,935 downwards.
GGTAAACGACACTTGATCTTGACCTGCTTCAGGCATCGGCACGGTGTAATCGGCGGAGAGCTCCGTAGTATTGTCAACCACAGTCTCGCCGTTACACTTCACGAGATAAGTCACCGAAGAGGGGATAAAGAGATCGGAAGCAGAAGTAGCCTCAGTGACAGCATCCCAAGAGAGATGGAACTGATTGTCGGTCTGAGTTACATTGAAATTGGCGACAGCCATCGGCGTGCCGAAACGAGGAGAAGAAGCCACCTCGGTAGCGGGCGAGAGGAGATCGCCGGCAGCGCAGAGGAAAGAATATGTAACACTCTGAGTTGAAGCCTTGGTGTCGGTATAAGTGACGGTAGCGCCGGGAGTTCCGGAGATGGTTTCCACCATATCTCGGTCACTGCGAGACACTCTCACTTCGAGGGGAGTATCCTCAGCCAGTGTCTCACCGGCAGCATTAAGAGTCGGGAAAGTGACAGCGAAAGAGGCTTGGATGGCATCATTGACGACGCTGAAAACGGGGCTTGCCACCTCCGGAGCCAAAGGAGCACCGGCAGCGACACCCTCACTCACCTCGATCTGGTCGAAATAGAAAGCACCCTGAGAGGCATCACTGATGATGTGCATGCCGAGGTAATAATCGCCATCCTCCGGCACAGAGACCTTGACAGTCTCCTTGACCCAAGAGCCATAATTATAGCTATACTCGGCAGCGGGAGCCACATCAATTGTCATATCGGCGACAGAGGCAGACTTACCCGCCTTCCACTCGACACGATTGACAGTGCCCGAGCTGTTCACCTTCTGCTGGAAAGTAAGTTCATATATATAACCGGCTTGCAGCGAGAACGAAGGGGTAATAAGCCACTCATCGGCAGCATCGGTATTACCCTCATAATATAGGCCTTGCGACCAACTATATCCATAATAAGAGGTGGTCTTGATGGTATTTCCATCCCCATTTCCATCGACGATGACAAACTCACCCATACCGGAATTGAACGACTCGACGAAAGGGAGCGTAGCGGCAAGCAGAGGCAGAGTAATTGCGGTTGCTATGCCGAAAGGTAATATTCGTTTCATAATCACTGGTTTAAAAGAATTTGAAATCGGGCGCCGCCCGCGCAGACACTTCCGACGGCGCCCGATTATTATAAAAATCAACAGGTTAGCGTACTACAATTTTGACGATACGATCGCCGGCACGGAGCATATATATGCCGGGATCGAGAGAGATGCGAGCATAATCGCCTATATCCTGACGGAACATCACCATGCCATTGACAGCGCTGATGGTCACCTCCTTGCCTCCGGCATTGGTGACGATGATGCAATTACGACCCGCCTTGACAGCCATGCCATCGGCGGCAAGCGTGTTGACACCCGAGAGGTTGAAGCTATAATCATTGGAAAGACCGGACTCACCCTTATCGTAGATTGCGGTAACGTTATAGATATGTTCACCCTCGATCTGCGGATTGCGGTCTACGAACTCATTATCCTCGACGATTTGATCATTGATGCGGACACCATCGAGATAGACGTTATAGCCTCGGAACTCGAGGAGATCGGCGTTGGCACTCTCGTAAGAAACCTCATCGACAAGGAGAGCATAAGTATTGCTCGAGACGCAATTAATAGCAAAATGCTTGGCATCAGCCGGGAGGGTAAACTCAAAACGAGTCCACTCCGAAGCGGGCACTACATTGACATCGCCGAGGCGTTGGAAAGTAGTGATATCGGGTTCATCTTCAGTAGAATAGCAGAAATAGAATCTATCCAAGCCATAAGCATCGACCACAGTCTTCGCCATGAAAGAGACAGAAGAGCCACCCTTCACTTCGGGAGAGATGAGCCAGTCGTCATTGTCACGTTCGGCAGCAGCGAAGCAGACAGCCATTTGGTCGCCGAGGTAGGGAGTCCAGAGGTTGCCCTTGATACCGGCCAGGCCGGGATTAAGGATCTGGAACGCCATTTGATATCCGGCATTGGGATACTCATAATCACCGCTGGCGCTTTCGCTATTGCTGATGGTGTATGTAAGGCTGCCATCATTGTCGACAAGACCCCACTCGCCGAAATCGGTGATGGTGAAAGCCTCGTAAGACTCGAAGCCATCGGTCACGACTCCCGAAGCATTCATGTCAGGATCAGACCAAGAGAGGGTCAGGGCGCCATCGGCGTATGTACCGGCGAGGTCAGTGACGCGAGGCAGATTGTTGGTCGGCACGTTGACAGAGATAGTCTCAGTAGCATTATTGCTAAGATCGGCATCGTCGGCGAAAGAGATGCGAGCCTGATACTCGAACGACTTGCCGGCATCGACGATAGAGGGAGTGATCGGGAAGGTAAAGGTGCGTTCCTTAGCGAAAGCCAAAGGTTCGCCACCCTCTTGCGAAGCCACCAACTCGCCATTGCGATAGAGCTCGACAGTGAAATCTTCAGCCGGCACCATACCATTATTGAAGACTGTTACGACGGCATCGCGAGTCGAATTGACTGCGATCTGCTCGGGGAGAGTGAAGCTTTGTGCCACAAGGTCATGGTCGGGAGTATCATGCACGGTGATATTATCGACATGCATATCATAACTGATATAATTGTGGGTATGGAAAGCCACTTGGAAATCCTTGGCTCCGACAGCCTCCTTGAGGGGGAGGTCATAGCGATACCAGCCATTGCCATTGATCAGAAGGATCGGGGAGGCAGTGAGGGTCTTATACTCGCCATCTACGAGGACTTCGATATCCATATTCTCCTTATCGGTGGAGAAGCCATTCTCAGTGTCGGGGTTATAATAATGATAGAACCAGAAAGAGAGAACCGGGTTATTCAGACCGGCGACATTGATCTTGGGAGAGATCATGCGAGCCTGCACATCGAGGAAATCGGTGTAAGCCACGAGCATACCGCCATCATTGTCTTGAGGAGTGGGGAATGGGCCACGGTCCTTATCGTTGGGCTTATGGCTATATGAGAAATATCGGCCATAGAAACCATTGTCGTAGGGAGACTCATTGATGACACGCATGATCCAACCGGGGCAAGTAGGATTCTGACCGCCGGTGAAAGACTCAGCGAAGTCATCTTGATAAGCCTTACCGTAAGTGATGAAATCAGACTGAGCACCGGCACCGATACCCTTGGAATTGACAGCACGGACATCATAGATCATACTCTTCTGACCATCAGCGGTATTGACCTCGGCAGTGTAAGAAGTACCCTCGACATTAGCGATGAAATTACCGTTATTGTCGGTGATGCGATAAGAGAGGGGTTCGTAAGCCAAGCTACCGCCATTTGCGCCGACAGAAACCGGAGACCAAGAGATAGAAGCATGATTATCATCGACAGCTGTTTGAGACACTTCATCGACAGCCGCGGGGAGGTCGAGGCCTGCATATACCTTCGCTTCAACAGGATTACCCTCGCCATGACTATTGACAGCAACGACACGATAAGTGTTGAAGCCGGCAGGCACGTCAGCGTCGGTGAACGACAGGGATTCGCCGACAGCAAGGCCATCAGCTGCTGTAAGAGTCTTGACGAGCGACTCGCCGCGATATACCTTGACCTCAGAGAGGTCGGCAAGAGAATTACCGAAGATATCGACATCGGGAGCCTTGAACGACACCTTCACCTCTGTGGGAGCCTCACCGGGGAGGACTTGGAGGTCAGTAACGAGGCCCGGAGCAGACATCGAAGCCCCCTCCTCGATCGAGACATCATCGAGATATAGATAATACTGACCCTTCTCGGTGACGGCATGGAAGCCGATATAATAATGGCCATCCTCCTCGACATTGAAAGTGATGACATGCTCCTCGAATTGGAGGTCGGGCGACTTGAGGTCGGTGCGAGGCATCAGAGTCTGAGAGAAATCGGCAGACTTATAACCCTTGCCGATCTTCACTTCGAGGGTCTCGGGATATATGCGACCCGCTTTGGTGGTGAAACGCAGGCTATAGGTCTTACCTTTGGTCAGGTTGAGACCGGGAGTGATGAGCCAGTCATCGCCGTTGAGGAAGGTATGATACTTATAGGCAGCACACTTCACAGAGGAATCCCAGCCCCAATGGCCCTCATCGGGACGTTCAGCATCCTTATTACAATCCTGCACGACGAAAGTGGCATAATCATCCATCGTGTCGAAAGACTGAGAATAAGGGAGAGCCACCGGTTCGCCCATCTCCATATCGTCGGAGATGGCAGTAGCACCTGTGACATTCTTATAATAGCCGGTTATCTCGTAAGAATAGCGGCGCAACTGAGTATTAGTAATAACATCGGTAAAAGAATTGCCGGTAGCCTCATCGGTGAGCATCTTTCCATCGGGGAGGCGAGTTATCTTATAATAGATAAGAGCCGGATTGATAGTGCCGCCATGTTCACCTCTCGAGGGAGTGTCCCAGGAGATTTTGATTTTATTAGAGTCGATCTTCTCGAGGGCGATATTAGAGACAGCCTCCGGGCCATCAGTGCCGACATAGAAATCGAGAGAAGCACGATCCGACCTGCCCACATCGGGGTGAGTAGCCACGAGTTCGATGGTGTGCATGCCCTGAGTCAGGGTGTAAGTGCGAGAGGTAGATTCGCCGGGAGCCATCGGGATCGAGAAATTGAGGACACCATCGAGATAACCTGCCACAGTGACATCTCCCGAGAGGGGTGTGCCATCCTTAGCGGTAGTAGGTGCGGTGAAAGAGATCGTTCCCTCCAAATTGCTGCCGGTAAAATCGGCAGTGATATCGGTGACGGGATTGAGGAGAGCGATATCATCATTACGCGGGATATACATCGTGGAAATCGACTCGCCATCGGGGAACATGGAGATAAGGCTTGCTTGACCGGAATTGATGTCGATCTGATAAAGACCGGACTCCTCGGTGGCACGCTCATTGGTGGCCCAATAGAGTTTGCCGGTTTCGAAATCGAAGCAAGCAGAGCCATTATAGATGGGTATAATGCCGGTGGCACCGACTTCAGTGACTTGAGCCGTCAATTTATCGATCTTGACAAGCATACCGTCAGTGTAGCGAATGCCCCAGAGTTGCCCCATATTATCGGAAGCGATCGCCGACATACGATCAATCGGGGCAATCTTGGTGGGATAACCTGTGGAGAGGTCATAATCCACGAGAATAAAAGAAGTGAGATTGACATCGTCGGGATCGAACGACACGCCATAGATCTTATCGCCCACGGGGTCGTAGGTCATATCGGCAGCGATGGCATCGTAGGTGTCGGGCTCGAGGGCATAGCGCTCGATAGAATAATCGGCAAGATCCATCTCGATGAAATAGAGATAACCGAGTTGACCGGTGAAATCCTCATAATAGCTGGTGAAATAGACCTTACCCTTGCGGTAAGTACCGCCGCCATTGGCGCAAAGGGTATTGTGGATGTTGAGGGGAGTCACGGTCATAGGGGAAGAGGCATTAAATGAATAAAGTCCCCAAGCCAGACCATCTTCCGTGGTCACATCCATCGAATAAGAGTGAGTCACCTCGCCATAGATGGTGGTACCATCGCCGGTGGCTGTCGGCACTCTTCTGACACGTTGCGCACCATCGTCGGGAGCTCCCCAAAGAGAAGAGACTGCCGCCAATGATAGCAACATGGTGGAGAATAGATGTTTCATAATTAGGAATATTATTTGATATTAAACTATAGGATCTGTCAAATTGCGATAATCTTAAAAGTCTTGCCCTCTGCTGAGACGAGATATACCCCGGGATGAGGCAACAAGATATTTATCATTCTGCCGCAACGAGCAGCGACCACCTCTCCGGCGATATCGCTGATAGTCACGTCGGTATCATGGTCGCAGAAGATGCGCAGAGCGAGTCCGGAAAGCGAAACGCGGAGATGATCATCGGCAATATTTTGGAGAGATGCAGGGGAGGTGGAGACGGGCAATATACCTGAATCCAGCGAACGGAACTCCTGATTGAGAGCCACTACCGAATATCCATAATCCATATCGGGAGTAAGGTTGGAGAATAGGAACGAGTCGCTATTACCGGCATCGATGGCGGTCTGACCCTCTACGGGGATATAGTCGACATTACCGCCATAACCGATGGTGACATCATCGATGGAAAGAGAGCCACCGGCCTCTGTGCGGAGAGCGATCTTGATGCGAGTCGTAAGAGCCGGGATCTCGGAGATGGATACTGTTGAGCCTCCGGCAGCAGACACGAGGTCGGAGATAGTATGGAATACCTTCCACTCACCGTCAGAATATCCTGAAATTTCGATTCTACCATCTCGAAGCGTGGAAGATGCGCGATACCAGAAGCTGAGAGTACGCACACCGGCATCGAAAGATGCTGTGGTGAGGGAAGCGCCATCGGTGGTCATACGCAGCGAGGGAACCGCCACAGCGAAAGAAGCACGGCCATCGAACGAGGCGTCGGTTTGCCATCCTGAGGGGAGAGTATGATCGGTGAAATCGGCAGTCGACAGGAATGGGTCGCCAATGCCGAGATGATAGAGCGACACCTCATAGCGGTCGGCATCGTCGAGCATCTGCCAGTTGGCACGGAAAGATGTTTCGGTGATTTCCGAAGCCGGGAGAAGATTCACCCTCTTATAGTCGAGAGTCGGATCGAGGGTTGTCACCTCGATCTCGTTGGACTCCGGAGAATAGAAACGGCCATTGGTGGCAGTAACGGTATAATAATAGGTGGTGGAGGGTTCGAGTCCGGTGACTTGGAAAGAATCGGTGTTATCGACTTCACGCTTGAGATAGCCCTCGACATAGTTACGCTCGGTGAGATCACCATGAGATTCCTTGGAGAATACACTGAGCAGATATCCGGTGGTGCGAGAGATGGGATTCCATCGGGCAGTGAACCCACCGGCCTTGATGTCAGTAGGGTCGAGGGCCACCATTTCATCGAAGATATTTTCGCCCCCCTTGAAAGCGAAAGAGACTACTCCATCGATATCCTTGATATCAGTGATGGGGGAATAAAGGTTCTGCCCGGACCATGTTCTCATCGACGGGGTTGAATCATCGGTAAACTCGGTGACCCCGGCAGTTCCGGGGAAGGTGTCACCGGCGCGAGAATACTCGCTGAGGTCATTATCCGCCTCGACGATATCGATATACTGCTTATCGATATTGACAACATTGAGAAGCCACTTTTCGGGGTCGAAATTGATATGCCACACGAGCAGTCCATGGCCGGGGATATACTGATCCCAGGCAGATTGCTGGCGATTTTCGAGGATGTAATATTCCGAGCGGTTGGGGGTCGGGATCATATAGACATCGTTGTAAGCGCCAATCTGCGAGATGGGATAGATTGTTACATTCTTGGGATCGGCGAGCACTTTAGGTTCGATCCACCCGAGGTGATAGCGTTCATAGCCTGTGTGGCAAGGGGGAGTATGCGACTCATTGTTATACGAGCCATGATCCATGATCGACCAATTTCCGGGGGTAAAAGCAGAGGAATAGATGGTGGAATAAAGGTCGGGAAGCCCCATGACATGGGAGAACTCATGGCAGAAGACACCGATGCCGGCGAGGTTTGAGCCTCGGCCGTCGCAAAGTTCATTGGAAGTGGCATAATGATTCAAGAGCTTGCCATTCATATAAATCTCGAGGCCGAGGTCATCATGGATATTCCAGGAGTGAGGCCAGATGGAATTGGCGGGACCGCCATCCGCCTCGCCATAACCGGCATAGAAGATATAGATATTATCGACGATGCCATCATCGTCGGTGTCGTAGATGCTGAAATCTATCTGATCCTTAAGGAGATCGACGGCATGAGGTATCATCTCGTAAGGGCGGACATCATTGCCGGTGTTGGGGTCGTTAGAGCCGTAATAGCTCATATTATACGGGAGTTTCACCGGGCCATAAACGTCGAATTGCGGGGTAAAATTACCACCCGAGCTGGCATTAAAGAAATCATGGATCGATCCGGTGGCACCATATTCGGAGAAACCCTCCTCATTGAGCATACGGTCGAAGAGCGAGTGAGGATCGGGGAGCGTAAACTCGACATCCTGGAACTCGACAAGGATAGCGAGGCAGCGTGGTGAGCCTGTGGTGGGGAAAGAACAAAGCAGGGACTCGTCAGCGACCCTCGCCGGAGACTTGGAGAGCGACTTGCGAAGAGAGAGTTTTCGGTTCATGATGTCGAAAGGGGCTTGCTTTTGGAAAGAAGCAAGGAGAGCCTCCTCATCGGTGGAACGCTCGCCGAGGGGGGAAGCGACTATGGAGGAAGCGACTATTTTATCGCCCATGGGGAGAGCATAGCGGAATATGCCATCATCGCCACGAAGGAGCATAAAGCCATCGGGAGAGACGAAATAATGAGAATGCTCATCGCCGCGAAGGTAGACTTGAAGAGTCTTTCCACCGCTGTCGTAGGAGATCAACCCGGGATGTGCAGGCACGGCATAAAGGGGAGAGATACTGCACATTACAAAGCCGGCAAAAGCGAGGGCTGATAGTGTTGAGTTTTTTAATTGTCGGAATAAATTCATAATAGAAAAGTTGTTAAAAGGTCTCTAAACATGCTATCGGAGTCAGAGAGTCTGAACTCATCAATAACAAAGTGTGTTCGATATATGGCAAAGTTATATTGTAAAAAAACGCAGTCAAAACGAATTTTTTGACTTAGATCAAAAAACAAAAAATCAAGTTTTCGTTTCTATATATGGATATAAATAGATATAGACTATGTTCTCAGAAACACATACTCCCAAAAGTTTGCGTCAAGTATTGACACAATATTGCACACCACCTGAAGATTTGATCAGGGATTTTGAGAATTCCGCTCGATTGGTACAAGTAGAAAAGGGATCGGCAGTGGTGCGACAAGGAGAAGTCTGTCATGACTTTGTGATCAACAGGTATGGACTCTTTAGGGTGAGCAATAAGACAGAAGACAAGGAAGACACCTTGCTATTCGGCACATCGGGG
>SFMJ01000165.1 GCA_004553095.1 Bacteroidales bacterium | reverse complement strand
TTTTTAGGTTTTTGTTTTTATAGGTTAGACGTTGTTTATTTAGCTGAAAAATCCCCACCCGGCTGTGAAGCTAGGTGGGGATTGTTGGTTGCTATCCAAGAATATCCTTGATTTTCTTTTCGATGAACTCATAGGAGTCCCAATCGACGGTTTCATCGGTCAGTTGGAAGAGGAAAGCCGGCGACACGTAAGCTTTATAATATAGCTTAGGACTATCGGGGACATCCACCACCGGGGAGATGAGCCACTCATCTTTGGTTTCGTCATCATAATAAGAGATAGCATAGTAGTTGTCGATGGGAACAGGCATATAGAGGACGGCATCAGCAACAGTCCAATTGATTGGAGTGCTGGTTTGGATTTCTCCGGTGTTTGATTGGATCGACCAACCTTCGGGGAGCCAACCTTCTGTAGCACCATCCCAACCCTCAAAGCCTTCGTCGAGAGTAACGTCATCGCTCGTTTCGCGCGAAGGAGCACCTTTTTTCACGCTCTTGGGGTCAATCTTGGTGTTAGCGTTTGCACCTGCCAGACGTTTAATTATCAAGCCATCGGCAGTCTGCACTTTCTGCAACATCAAGCCCTTGGCGACTTGCTTGCTTTCAAGCACACGGCCATTGAGAAGTTTGACGCTGAGGGCGCTCTTCTCTTGTTGTAATGACACAGGCTTCTCAAGGGAAGCCATAGATTGTAAATTCACTTGCTGTGCGTCGGCAGCAAAAGTCATTGCACTTGCCATGCACGCTGAAAGAAGTAGGTTTTTAATCATATTATTTGATCATTTTGTGGATAATCATTTGATTAATTAATAAGTAACTAACGCGCAGTTAGAATAGTTGCTTCACATTAAGAGTTCTACACCATGCGCAAAGATAAGAAATAAAATGGTGATATGCAACAAAAAAAGCCCCAAAGCGAAACTTTGGGGAACAGTAGGTCTTATCACAGCGGGAGAGGAAAGATTGTGGCGGAGGAGAATGCCGGCGAGGGAATGACAAATCAGATGTTTAGGTATTCTTTGATGGCGGCGACATATCTTTCGAAAGCTTGACGCCCTTGGGGTGTTACCCGGCAAGTGGTGCGACTGCGGCGATGCACGATCGATCTATCTACCATGATGTAACCGGCAGCGGCAAGTTTATCGATTTGTACACTCAAGTTGCCGGCTGTAGAGTTGGTTTGCCGACGAATGTAGACAAAATCAGCCTCCTCCAGATTCATCAGAATCGACATCACCGCCAATCTCAACTGAGAGTGAAGCAATGGGTCAAGTTCTTTCATAGTTCCTCCTTGGCGTTAGCCTTTAAAATATGACCCGGAATGATCATCATGCAGATGAAAGCCACGATAAAGAGGGGGATAGCCCACCAGGCGGAGAGCACTACCCCACCCGCCAGGCAGCAGAGTGTAACAATACCAGCCAAGAGCCCTATGGCGCCACCTGCGATCAGGGGTTTGACACCGAGCAAGATGCCATCTACCATCTCAGCAAAACCGACAAAGCCGAAAGCGAAGAATAACATAGCACCCCAGCAATCATAACTGCCGAATAGCAACAACCCCAAGCAAACGAATGTAATCACGATGGCACTATAACCGACGATGCTCCAGACGCCGGAACTCACCTTATCGAAATATGACTTGGTGCCTGCCCGGACACGATGGCGACGTGCCAAGACCGGAGAAAAGGTGCCGCCAACGATCCAGATGAGAAACCAAAGCCAATTAGCAGCAGGATGTCCGTTAGTGAGCCAAAGCAAGATGGCCACTGCAAGTGCGACAGCGACAGAGAGATAGCCCCAGAGGAGCAAGATCGAGCCATTGCAGAGATGGCTATGCGACTTGGTGCGATCGATCATTTCGGTGATGATGGCAAGACTTTCAGCCTGAGAAATTTTCCTATCTTCCATAACAAAAAGGGTAAATTGAAGTTAGACATATTGATTTTGGTTGCAAATATAATACAGTTTATTTTATAAACCAAATAAAATCATAAACTATTTTTTAATTTCTACTTAAAAAATTGAGGAAGATCTTAGAGCGCGTTCATTAGGGAATATTCCTTAGAACGTGTTCCTTAGAGTGTGTTCCTTAAAAATGCAGATTCTTGCGAATTATTTCCAATATGGCATCCGGGGAAATTGAGGAGAGACAACGGAGGTCTCGGAATCGGCAAGGTTTATTGCCGAAAACTGAGCATGGGCGGCAAGGCAACGAATCATTTTGGCAGACAATACTCAGCGAAGCATGCCAAGGGGCGAATCCGCAATAGGGATGGGTAGCGCCCCAGATCGAGAGGGTAGGAGCACCGGCTATGGCGGCAAGGTGCATATTTCCGGAATCCATAGTCACTACCAGGTCGAGATGATTGAAGAGTGAGAGTTCAACACCGAAACCATAACCCTTTCCGGCGAGAGAAACTACGCAAGAGAACTTTTGCGCCCAAGCATCGAGGATCTGCGTTTCATGCTTACCGCCACCGAAGAGGAACACCTTGAGTTTTCGACCCTGATCGGCAAAATCGGCGATGCGTGCTATCAGCCTCTCCATCATGTCGATGGGATAGATCTTGCCGGGATGAGCGGCAAAGGGTGCGATGCCGATCCACCGGCAATCCTCTTGTCGGGGAGGGGTAACAGCGGCGAAAGCATCGGTGGGTGCTTTACGACGGCCACCGAACAGGGTATCGAACTTCACCTCCACGGGAAGACCGGCATCGGCAAAGATGTCGAAATATCTATCCGACTGAGAGCGGATCGGGGATAAGACCTTGAAATGATGGCGAGTGAGGCGACGGCGTTGACGGCGCGGCTTAACAAGGTGATAAGCAGGCACGCCATGTATGCGCAGAAAAAGGGATAGCAGCCTTGTTCTCAGCACATTATGCAGATCGATAAGGCTATCGGGATGATAAGTCTGATAGAGATAATCGGCGAGGCGTCGTATACCTGAGATGCCATGATAATCGGCACGCAAATCGACACCCTCCACGCGCAGATTGGCGGGAGGGTTTAG
>SFMJ01000164.1 GCA_004553095.1 Bacteroidales bacterium | reverse complement strand
TCTCCACCGGCAGCATCAGCAAGGCTTCACACTTGTGTTGGCGGCAGTAGTCGGCGATAATACTCCGATAGCACTCCATGCTCATCGTTCCTCGAGGTTCGTAAAACAGGGGTGTGTCGCTGTCGGGCCATACTCCTTTGATGATAAGAGTATCTTCGACTGTCGCTATCTGATATTTGAAATATTCCTTCCACATCAAGATGCCTCCCACGGTGAAATCATCGCACATCGAAGGGTAACGATCAAAATAATCACGTAGCATCGATATGTCGCTCTCGGTAGCATCTTTCATCTCAAGATCTATTCCTATAAGACTTTCCATCGAGGAACAAAATTAATACAAAATTATTATTTTGACTCTATTGAAATCTAAATTTTTATTAAAACAGAAAGATTTTGGATTATTTTTTGGTAGATAGTGAAATTTTATATACATTTGTTGTCGATTTATCCGCAATTGTATGTATGTATGTATTTTTATCACTTTTAACACTCCTTTATTAATAATCTAATAGTTCGAACACAAATTTTATAAAAAATAACCTTTATGATTAAAAAGTTTTTGAGTCTTGCAGTAGTCGCCATCGGCGCACTCTTTGCAAGCGCGCAGACTCCTCTTCCATTGGATAAGGCAGTCAAACATGGAACCCTCGACAATGGGTTGAATTATTACATCATGCATAATGAGGAGCCGAAGGAGCGTGCTCATTTCTACATCGCTCAGAAAGTCGGTTCTTCACTTGAAACTCCCGAACAACTCGGTCTCGCCCACTTCTTGGAGCACATGGCCTTCAACGGCACAACCCATTTCCCCGGTAAGGCTATGTTGGAATATCTTCAGAGCAAGGGCATTCGCTTCGGTGCCGATATCAATGCATATACCGGCTTCGACGAGACAGTCTATCACATTGCCAATGTGCCCACCGCCGACGTGGCTCTGATGGATAGCGTTCTTCTCGCCATCCACGACTGGAGCTGCGCCATCACTCTCGACACTGACGAGATCAACGCCGAACGTGGCGTGATCGAAGAGGAGTGGCGTTCGCGCAATGACGCTATGTATCGTATGTATGAGGCTATCCTCCCTGTCGTATACCAGGAGTATCAATATCGCCAGATGCCTATCGGCAAGATGGAAGTCGTAAAGAACTTCCCTCCTCAGGCTATCCGCGATTATTATCATAAGTGGTATCGCCCCGATCTCCAGGGTATCGTCATCGTAGGTGATTTCGACGTTAACGAGATGGAGCAGAAGGTAATCAAGCTCTTCTCCGGCATCAAGGCGCAAGAGAATCCTGCACCTCGTGAGTATACCTCAATCTCTGACAATAAGGAGCCGATCTATGCTTATTATTCCGACAAGGAATTCCCCGTTAAGATCGGTTGGGTTATGTTTAAATCTGACCCTGCTCCCCGTGAGTTCCGCAACACTGTGGAGTATATGATGGGCAATGACTTCCTCCAGCCTCTGATTTGCAAGATGATCGACAACCGCCTCGAAGAGTTTGGCAAAGATCCCAACTGCCACTATATGCAGGCCGGTGTTGATTTCTCTCAATATTTCGTATCGAAAACCAAGGATTCTTTCGATGTTCAAGTCATCGCTAAGGATGATATGAATGCCGCTTTCCAGGATGCTATGAAGGTCGTGGCTCGTGCATGCAAGACCGGCTTTACCCTCTCTGAGCTCACCCGCGCTCGCGACCAAATCATGTCTGACATCGAGAAGGCTTACAATGAGAAGGATAAAACCGATAGCCGCAAGTTGGCTCCCGAGATCTATCGTCATTTCATCGACAATGATCCTTGCCCCGGCATCGAAGTTAAGTACCAGATGGCTCAAATGATCCTTCCTCAGCTCGATGTTAACACCATCAACGCTGTGGCTCAGCAGATTCTTACTCCCGACAATCAGGTTATCGTGATTGGTATGCCCGATAATGAGACTACTATCGTTCCAGTCAAGGAGGAGGTCATCAAGACTGTCAATGATGCTCTCAACGCAGAGTATGAAGCATACGTAGATGAGGTTATCACTGATCCTCTGATCGAAAAACTTCCTGCTCCCGGCAAGATCGTCAGCTGCAAGGAGGGTAAGTTCGGCACTACCGAGATCGAACTCTCTAATGGTGCCAAGGTGGTGCTGAAGCCCACTGACTTCAAGGAAGATGAGATCCTCGTCAGCATCAATGGCGCCGGCGGTAAGCAGGCATATACTGCCGATCAAGCTGCCGATGTGCAAGCTGCTGAAAACTTCTTCGATTATTTCAAACAGGGTAAATTCGACAACCTTAAGCTCCAGAAGTATCTCGCCGGCAAGAATGTAAGCCTTGCTTATTCGATCGGCAATAAAGCCACCGGTTTTATTGGTAAGTCTACCAAGAAGGATCTCAATACACTCTTCGAACTTATCTACTCTGCTTTCGTACAGACCAATCCCGATAAGCAGGGTTGCCAAGTTGAAATCGATAAGGTGAAGAATTATCTTGCCACTGAAGATAAGAATCCTCAGCAGGTATACGGAAAGTTGATCAGCAAAGCTTGCTATGGCGGCAATCCTCTCTTCGCTCAGATGTCGGTTGAGTCTCTTGAGAAGATCGATCTTGACAAGACCTACGATATCATCAAGAAGTCGCTCGCCAATGCTCGTGATTTCACATTCATCTTCACCGGTAATGTAGATCTCGAAACTATCCGTCCGCTCCTCGAGCAATACATCGCTACACTTCCCTCTGCCAAGAAGGCATCTGTCGTTAATGCTAAGTCTTCTATCTGCAAGGTTGAGGGTCAGGTAAATGAATTTAAGACTATGCCGATGGCTGCTCCCTCTACTATGGTATTCGTAAATGTTATCGACAACAACATCCCCTACACTCTCGACAATTCTGTCAAGATGAATATGGTGGGTGAAATCCTCAGCAATATCTTTACTGATACACTCCGCGAGGAGGAGGGTGGTACTTACAGCCCGTATGCTTATTCATTCATGAATCATATCACCGGATATTGGGAGATCGTTTATGTCTTCCAGACCAACGATCAGATCCAGGATAAGTTGATGGGTCGTGCCAACGAAGAGCTTCTGAAGCTTCTGAAGAATGGTGCAAGTCAGGCTCATTTCACCAAGGTAAAAGAGGCAGCTCTCAAGCAGTATGACAACAAGATCCGCACCAACGACTACTGGTTGCGTCAGCTCGACAAGTATTACCTCTTCGGCATCGACGACCTTAGCAATGGCAAGGAGGCTATCGAGAAGGTCACACTCGCCGACCTCAACAAGTTCATGTCAACTCTCTATGACGGCAAGAACCAAATCAAGGTAGTGCTCCAAGGCGTAAAAGAATAATCTAACGAACCACTTAAAAAAATGTGTCATCAGCCGGGCTGATGACACATTTTTTT
>SFMJ01000024.1 GCA_004553095.1 Bacteroidales bacterium | reverse complement strand
AGCCTTCCCGGGTGTGATAAAAAAAGGTATTAACAATAACTACCACACCAAGCCGCTTGGAGATTATGTAATAATGTTTGAAGAATATGGACCTATGAATTCTGCGTTGAGCATATCAAAGATCGATGATAATAGAATGTGTATAGTGGTCGATGCCAGGGATATTTCATTAAAAAACTCAAAGATCAAAGATCGCTTGTTCTATGCCAACATCCTCCGGTCGCTTCTTTCGGAAGAGAATTGTCATTTTGAGATGAATTATGAAATAATCAACACACTGATATCTGATCATAGCCAAGAGCGTGAGTTTCAAATGACTTTGATGGAACCGCAACACTCTCGCAATATCATGGAGTATGTGATCCTCCCTCTCCTCATCGAGAACCGACAGGCGATCAAAGACTATATCCGCCAAGACACCGAACTGTCTCAGCACGCCGACGTGCTCTGCTCAGCAGTAGATCGCCTCGAAGAGATCTACGCCGGCACCACCGACTTAACACTTGGCTATCGCCTCATCGAGCACCAATGGGACTAATACGGATCTATTCTATGCGTTGTAGACTTCGCGCTTGAGCTCGATTAGGTCGCTCTCGCTCTCTATATCTACTTCGTCGTGGGTCATCAGCAGCAATTCCAATCCCTCTTGTTCCGGACTGTAGGGGGGCTGGATGTAGCGGATGTCGCTGCGTAATTTGTAGCCGTTGCGCTCGTAGAAGCCGATGCGCCGACGCGCCTCTTCACTCTCCGGCTTCTCTACCTCGATCAGGATCCGACTGTCGATGTTGTCGCGTACATACCCCAACATTTCGCTCCCAAGTCGCCGCCCTCGCTCTGACGGGTCGATGGCAAAGTGCTCTAAGTAACAGTAGCGCTCGAACTGCCAATAGCTGATAAAACCAAGTAGCCGATCCTCTTCATTCAGCGCAAGAATGTGAAACTTCCCTCGCTTCGCTGACATGAAGCGTCGCAACTCCCCCTCATCTGCATATAGCCTCCTCTCATCTATCGGAAAGGATTCATTATATATTCGCAGAAAGTCTGCCAACTGACTCTCTCTGATCTCTTGATATGTGATGGCTCGATTATGGCTCATTGCGTCGCGCTTTTCGGTTGTTCTGTATCTTGATCCAGGTCACTGTACCACTACATAGAGTGGTAACTACGTTGGTAAGCAATAAGGGTATGTTGCCTGTCAAGGCTCCCTGAACTGCAAAACAAAACGAGCCGATACCCATCGACAGGAACGTAGGCATGGCTATCCCATCCGTGTTGCGTGTGCGGATGGTGTGGATGGCTTGGGGCATGTAGCCGCAGAGCATCCCGATTGTGGCAATATAGCCGAATATGTTGCTAAGTAGTTCGATGTTCATTTTTTCTCTTTTTGATTGTTAATCTATCTGTTTGCCCTAAAGAGGGTAATCTTATAACGTGTTTTCTTGACATCTATTGCATGGCACCTATATTGCACTTCTTTTTTATTTTCTTTATCGTAATAGGGGAGTGCTTTTCGTAATAGGGGAGTGCTTCTAAAAAAAGGTGGCGGGTCACCTCCCGGAGGAGGCGACCCGCATACGATGTCGGTTAGATGATCCTCTCTTAGAGTTCGAGGGGTGTATATTCGAGGTCGAAGGCTTCTGCCACTGCCTTGAAAGTGATCTTGCCATCCACCACGTTGACACCATTGGCCAGGCCTTTGTCGCGACGACAAGCCTCTTGCCAGCCGAGGTCAGCGATTCGAACAGCGTAGGGCATGGTGGCGTTGGTCAGAGCCATAGTCGAGGTGTAGGGCACGGCTCCCGGGATGTTGGCTACGGCATATTGCACCACGCCATCCACCATATAGGTCGGCTCGGAGTGGGTCGTCGGGTGTGTAGTCTCGAAACATCCACCCTGGTCCACTGCCACGTCTACCATCACCGATCCGGGACGAAGCAATTTCACCATGTCGGCAGTAATCAGGTGTGGGGTCTTGGCTCCGGGCACGAGCACCGATCCGATCACCAAGTCGGTCGTCGGCAATTCTTGCTCGATATTGTGGCGTGAGGAGTAGAGGGTCTTCACATTCTTCGGCATCACTTCCGCGCAGTGTCTCAACACGTTGAGGTTGACATCGGTGATGGTGACTTCAGCTCCAAGTCCGGCTGCCATCAGCGCTGCATTGCGCCCTACCACGCCGGCGCCAAGCACCAACACGCGAGCGGGCTTTACCCCCGGCACTCCTCCCATCAGGATGCCGCGACCTCCCTGGGGCTTCTCCAAGAAGCGTGCTCCCTCCTGGATCGACATACGACCCGCTACTTCACTCATCGGTATCAGCAACGGCAGTCGGTTCTCACGATCGGTAACAGTCTCGTAGGCGATGCAAGTAGCGCCGCTCTCGAGCATGGCATCCAGCAATTCGCGCTCTGAGGCAAAGTGGAAGTAGGTGAACAGCAATTGTCCTTTGCGGATTAGCTTATATTCCGGGGCAATCGGCTCCTTTACTTTGATGATCATGTCGGCTTCAGCATAAACATCTTCGATGGTAGGGAGAATAGTGGCACCCGCCGCTATATACTCATCGTCGGCAAAGCCGCTCCCTTCGCCCGCTGTGTGCTGCACGTAGAGACTATGGCCATGTGCCACGAGTTCCTTGACTCCGGCAGGGGTGGCTCCAACTCGATTCTCGTTGTTCTTGATCTCTTTTGGAATTCCGATTTTCATAATGCGTTTAATTTAGTTTTTGATGGTATTTCTTACGGAAAGCAATAAATGCAACCTACACTTTTTTGCCCCCTTTTTTTTCTCGCCGCCAATTTACAAATTTTGCAAAAAAAATAAACACTTTTTTTATATGTTTTTGAACATAATCCCCATTTTTTTGACCCCAACCGATTCTCCCGTTTTGACTCCAAATTATCAAAAATCAATTTTTGCCCCGACTTTTATCCCAAACAGGTAATATATCGCCCCGACTTTCGTCCAATATTGCCTATTTTTCTTTGTGGGTATTTTTGAACTTTTTGACTTATGAATGATTTAGCTACCATATACAATCCTAAAGATGTTGAGGATAAGTGGTATGAGTATTGGGTGAATCATGGTCTTTTCCATTCCACCCCCGATGATCGTGAACCTTATACCGTAGTGATTCCACCCCCTAATGTCACCGGCGTGCTCCACATGGGCCACATGCTGAATAATACTATTCAGGATATACTGGTGCGTCGTGCCCGTATGACCGGCAAGAACGCTTGCTGGGTTCCCGGCACCGACCATGCTGCCATATCTACCGAGGCTAAAGTCGTGGCTAAGCTTGCCAAGGAGGGTATCGATAAGCATTCCCTTACTCGTGAGGAGTTCCTCACCCACGCCTGGGATTGGACCAATAAGTATGGAGGTATCATCCTCCGGCAACTCCGTAAGCTCGGAGCCTCTTGCGACTGGGATCGTACCGCCTTCACCATGGATGAGACTCGCTCTGCTTCTGTAATCCGCGTCTTCTGCGACCTCTACAATAAGGGACTGATCTATCGCGGCGTCCGTATGGTCAACTGGGACCCCAAGGCCCTCACTGCCCTCTCCGATGAGGAGGTGATCTATAAGGAGGAACAAAGCAAACTCTTCTATCTTCGCTATAAGGTGGAGGATGATGATCGATATATCATCGTCGCTACTACTCGCCCCGAAACTATCCTGGGCGATACCGCCGTGTGTGTCAACCCCAACGACCCCCGATATTCATGGCTCAAGGGAAAGCGTGTCATCGTGCCTCTCGTAGGTCGCGCCGTGCCTATCATCATGGATGAGTATGTCGAAATGGAGTTCGGTACCGGTTGCCTAAAGGTGACTCCCGCTCATGACGTCAATGACTATATGCTCGGCGATAAATATAACCTCCCATCTATCGATATCTTCAACGATGATGGCACCATCTCCGAAGCCGGCGGAATGTATGTCGGCATGGATCGCTTCGATGTCCGCAAGAAGATCATGGAAGATCTCGCCGCTGCCGACCTCGTAGAGAAGGTCGAAGATTATGTCAACAAGGTGGGTCACTCGGAGCGCACCGACGTCGTGATCGAGCCGAAACTCTCTATGCAATGGTTCGTCAAAATGGAGTCTCTCGCCCGCCCTGCCCTCAAGGCTGTCGAGGATGACGAGATCGCTTACGTCCCCGCCAAGTTCAAAAATATCTATCGCCACTGGATGACCAATATCAAGGATTGGTGTATCTCGCGCCAGCTCTGGTGGGGACACCGGATCCCGGCTTATTACCTCCCCGATGGCGGTTATGTCGTGGCTGAAAATGATCAAAAGGCTCTCGAACTCGCCATCGAGAAGAGTGGCAACCCCGATCTCACCATTGCCGACCTCCGTCGCGATGAGGATTGCCTCGATACCTGGTTCTCTTCGTGGCTTTGGCCCCTCTCCCTATTCAACGGCATCCTCGATCCCGACAATGAGGAGTTCAAGTATTATTATCCCACTTCCGATCTTGTTACAGCCCCCGATATCATATTCTTCTGGGTGGCGCGTATGATCATGGCGGGCTATGAGTTCGCCGGCAAGATGCCTTTCCGAAATGTCTATTTCACCGGTATCGTGCGCGATAAGTTGGGCAGAAAGATGTCAAAATCGCTCGGCAATTCCCCCGACCCCCTCGAACTGATCGATAAGTTTGGCGCCGATGGTGTCCGCATGGGTATCATGCTCGCAGCTCCCGCCGGCCACGATATTATCTACGACGATACCCTCTGCGAGCAGGGCCGCAATTTCTGCAATAAGATATGGAACTCTTTCCGCCTTATCAAGGGGTGGGAAGTCGCCGATATCCCGCAGCCCGAGTCGGCTCGCCTCGGCGTCGAATGGTTTGACGCCAAAATCCAACAGACCATGGCTGAGATGGACGACCTGATGAGCAAGTTCCGCATCTCTGAGGCTCTGATGGCTGTCTACCGCCTCTTCTGGGATGAGTTCTCTTCTTGGCTACTCGAGGTGGTGAAGCCGGCTTACGGCTCGCCTATCGACCGCGCCACTTACGATGCTACGATCCGTTTCTTTGACTCGTTGCTCCGTCTGCTCCATCCCTTTATGCCCTTCATCACCGAGGAACTCTGGCAGCACCTCGCCGAGCGCAAGGATGGCGAAAGCATCATGTATGCTCAGCTTCCCAAGTGGGGCGAGTATGACGAAGGGCTCATCGCCGCCTTCGAACATGTCAAGGAGGTGGTGGCCGGCATCCGCACTGTCCGCAAACAGAAACAATTGCCTCAGCGCGAAGCCCTCGAACTCAATGTCGGCCGTCAGCACGACCATGCCCTCGATGCCGTCATTACTAAGATGGGCAATATCTCCGACATCGTCGAAGTGGATGAGAAGAGTGCCACTGCCGCCGGATTCATCGTCGGCAAGGTGGAATACTCCGTGCCTCTCGCCAATAAGGTAAATGTCGAAGAAGAAATCGCCAAACTCAATAAGGACCTCGAATACTACACCAAGTTCCTCGCCGGAGTCGAGAAAAAGCTCGCAAACGAGCGATTTGTCGCCAACGCCCCGGAGGCTGTAGTTGCCATCGAACGAAAGAAGAAGTCGGATGCCGAAGAGAAGCTCGCCACAATCCGAGCTGCCCTCGCCGCATTCTCCAAGTAATCAATCGAACCATACAGATCGCAAATCGATTCTATAAAAGAACCCTAAAAAACGAGGAGCTGTGTCTTTTAGCTAATGATACAGCTCCTCGTTTTTTAGGGTTATGTGAAGTTCGAAAATTTAACGAGGAAATTTAAGGAACGCCCCCTTAGGAACGCGCGCAAAATAGAGCTCTTAGAGTGCGAGCATCTCGTTTTGGGCGTTTAGGTCTTCGAGGTAGTGGGCGCGGTCTTCTTCTACCATCTTGTCAAATTCACGGGCATAGTCGGCGATGACTTCCGGTGTCCGACGCCATGGCTCCGGGATGCGAGAGTCGATCCATTGCTTCTCTTGGTCGTAATAGCTGTCGTAGGCCTCGCTGAAGATCCCTTCGATCTCTTCGAGCGTTGTCGCCTCAAGTGCACGCTGCAATGTGGGGCGCGGCATCGGTAATCCCGCGATATCAACCCAATCATATACTTCGGCTACAGATTGAACATCAATATTCTCCACGCTCTCTCTGCTCTCTCCTCCTCCTTCCTTCACACTCCATTCGATCTCATGGAGCGATAGGTATTTGTAGATGGCAAGTTTATAGAGATTGCGAGCCCGCTCCAAGGAGGCTCGAGTGAATTTCATCCCTCGATAGCGGATATAATGATCGTCGTCTGCCGGCCGCTGCAAGAGCTTTTCGATAACTTCCGACGAGGTCAGCATCTTGTCGATAGTAGTCGGATTCAGCACGTCGAAGATGATGCGATCGTGTAGGGGCATATAGCGCTTCTGCCGACGGTCGCGGCTGGGCCATTTCTTCTCATCTCGCAGCAGTCCGCAACTACGCAACATCACCCCCGGCACCACCACCGTAGCCCCCTTCTCATCGCCAAAGAGATAGGAGAAGGGAAATTCCGATGAGTCGGGATGGGTCTTATGTTGCCCCATCAGCAGCGAGAAGGCTCCGATTTTCGCTCCAAGCATCAGGTAGGATGCCGAACTGGTCTTGACGCCTCGCTCCAAGAGTCCCCAGTGCACCGGCCCTAACTTATACATGTGGTTGCTCTGGTTAGTGCCGCTGCCGGCATTCATGAAGGAGGTCTGACAACCGATCAGCAGCGACGATTTGTGCATGCTCACCGTGTAGGGCCCGGCGAAGAGGGCACATGCCTCCCCATTCTCCAAGGTGGTGTTGGCGAAGATCAGCGAGTCGTGGGCGGAGAATCCCTTCTCCACTCTTGCCCCCTGCCCGATATAGCAATTACGGATGATCGCAGCAGAGTCTACCCTCCCATCTTCGATGATAAACCCCTCTGCATCAACGTTATTGCCAACGTATGCCATGCACTTGCCAGGCGCCGCATTGTTAATGATCATCCCGGTGTGGAGCGATTTCGCCCCCTCCACCCTCACTTCGTCGCCGATGATCACGTTCACGATCTGTCCGCAGTTGATCACCACCGAGTTGTTGCCAATCTTATGCAGCGGCTGCCGGGTGTCAAGATATGCCTCTATGACTGGCTTGAAATGACGCTCGTTCCATTTCGGCATCCGTGCCATCAACAGTGCTGTCTGCGCACTCAGCCCGGGATAGATGGTCACCGGACGTGACCCCGACTCGTCGAGCACATTCACCTCCAGACCAAGTCCGCAGAGTGATTCCGGCTCGAATTCAATCAGGGCGGTGTTGCAGATTCGTGCCCCATCGCCGATGATACACTCCTTGATGTGCATGCCGATGTTGCGTATCTCCACATAGTTGCCCACAACACAATTCTCCAAGCAGGCATCTTCGATACAGCCTCCACTTTCGCCCCCAAGGGCGCCAAGTGACACCGCTCCCACGAACTTTACATTGCGCACTCGCGACAAGTCGGTGGCATCACACACACGTATGCCACTCCAGTCGGGAGAGTAACATCCATGACTCTCCAATTCCTGCCGCTCCCACCACTCTATGGGGCGTCTGCGTTCATCTTTCCCTTCCATATCCTTTATGTTCTTGACTCAGGATTGTTACTTTTTTGTTGGCCAGACGGTGACCCTGTTTCCCATTATCCGTCGATAGGGTAGTGGCTCATTATCCCTCGCCATTCTCATCATATATCTGATAGAGAAAGTCGTTGTAGGGGAATCGAGCCGTGTGGATCTCTTTCGCCTTCTGATATAATAACGCTTTTAATTTCTCAATATTGAGTCGCTCTTTGGCGGAGATGAATACACAGTTGTTTTCCATCTTAGCCATCCACATCTTCTCGAACTCTTCGAGCGATATATTGTCGCGAGTGCGTGGTGTCAGATCGTCGGGATCTTTGGGCGTATAGCTGAAGGCATCGATCTTGTTGAACACCATGATCATCGGCTTATTCCCCGAGTCGCATACTTCGCTCAGGGTCTTGTTCACCACTTCGATCTGCTCTTCAAAGTTGTGATGACTTACATCCACCACATGCACCAACACATCAGCCTCCCTCACCTCGTCGAGTGTCGATTTGAATGACTCCACAAGGTGGGAGGGGAGTTTGCGGATAAATCCTACGGTGTCTGACAGCAGGAAGGGGAGATTCTCGATCACTACCTTACGCACCGTGGTGTCGAGCGTGGCGAAGAGCTTGTTCTCGGCGAAGACCTCGCTCTTGCTCAGCAGGTTCATCAGCGTAGACTTGCCGACATTGGTATATCCCACCAATGCCACGCGGGTCAGCTTGCCGCGATTCTTGCGCTGCACCACCTTCTGCTTGTCGATAGCCACCAGCTCCTCTTTGAGGCGAGAGATCTTGTCGAGGATGATACGACGGTCGGTCTCAATCTGGGTCTCTCCCGGTCCGCGCATACCGATACCACCTCGCTGGCGCTCCAAGTGGGTCCACATGCGGGTGAGTCGTGGCAACAGATATTGATATTGTGCCAACTCCACCTGCGTGCGGGCAGTCGCGGTCTGGGCTCGCTTGGCGAAGATGTCCAATATCAGACTCGTGCGATCCAGGATTTTCACCTTGAGCTCTTTCTCGATGTTTGCCACCTGCTTCGAACTCAATTCGTCGTCGAAGATCACAAGTCCGATCTCGTTGTCTTCCACATATTGGCGGATCTCTTCGAGCTTACCCGTGCCCACGTAGGTGCGAGGATTCGGATATTCGATCTTCTGCGTGAAGCGCGCCATTGGCTCCGCTCCCGCCGTCTCCGCCAAGAAGGCGAGTTCGTCGAGATATTCCGCGGTCTTCGCCTCGTTCTGCTCGCGGGTAGTCAGACCCACCAGCACCGTCTTTTCGTTCTCTTCTTTATTGATTATGTTATCTTCTATCATCTTTTAGGTTAATACATCCTATCCGTTTATGTCGTTATACTACATAAGGGACTGTGCCATTCGTTTCCTCTTTGACACAGCCCCTTATTGATGGTTTATTCCTATATTATTTCTTCACTTGTATTATTTCTTCACCTTGTTGTAGCGGGCATTAAGTCCCTCCACCACTTCGTTGGTGATATCAAGTTCAGGATTGATATAGAGTGTGGCTGCCTTGAAGAGGATGGCGTCATAGCCTCTGGTCTTGTTATATTCCTTGATGAAGGCATTGATCGAGTCGTTGATACATTTCTGTGCCTGATCTGCCGCCTGCGCTATGTTGTTCTGCAAATTCTGCATGCTGCGCTGTGCGTCACTCTGCATCGACACATATTTCTGCTCATCTTGCTTGTATGATGCCTCCGACAGATACCCGTTGTTCTGCATCTTGTTCTGGATGCTGGTGGCAAAGTTCTGTATCTTGGTCTGATGCTGCTTCATCTGGCTCTCTGCGTTGTTCTGGAGTCGGAGCATCTCTTCGTTATAGTCTTTCGCTAAGTTATAGCGGCTCAAGATGGTGTCGAGATCCACATAACGATAGTTGGGGAGGTTGCTTGACGATTTGCCGGCTTCGGTCTTTGCCTTGGCGGGAGCCGCATCTTTCTTCTCTGTGTCATTGCATGAAAGCATGGTGGCTGCCGAGAGGGCAACGATCGCTATCATCGCAACGTTACGGGTGATTTTCTTCATTTTATGATTTTGTTTTGTTATTTTTCTCTCTGTTTGACCTGATGATGGTGCCCACAACTATGCCGCCGCGACCCCCGTAGACCTCCGAAATACATCAGCGCTATCGAGAGCCCCACAAGTAGTGTTATCAATATCGTTAATTTCATGTCGCGATACTATTTTGGTGGCTGTTATGGATAGACCATTCCACGTTTTATCCGCAAATTTAGTGATTTTTTCTTAATTCATAACGTTATATGCAAATATTTTGTTAACTTTGGAGGATTAGTGAGCCGTCGAGTTGGTTTTTACCCCCTCTCGGACCACTTTTTCGTGGCTTTTTCGCATCCC
Organism: Bacteroidales bacterium; assembly: GCA_004553095.1. GTDB lineage: Bacteria > Bacteroidota > Bacteroidia > Bacteroidales > Muribaculaceae > Lepagella. The sequence goes on along the minus strand of SFMJ01000024.1, from coordinate 8,774 downwards.
CTTGCGATAGTCCCCCCTTTGTGTGTAAATCCCTAAATCATTAAATATTATGGAAGTTAAAGACCTTAAACCTGAATTAATTTGGAAGTGTTTCGATGAAGTAACCAAAGTTCCTCGTCCTTCACGCCATGAAGAAAAAATCAGAGCGTTCCTCCTCAAGTTTGCCGCCGACCATGGTGTTGAGGCTAAGACCGACGCTGTGGGCAATGTCGTAATGCGTCGCCCCGCCACTCCCGGATATGAGAATGCTCCCGTCGTTGTGCTCCAAGGTCACATGGATATGGTGGCTGAGAAGAACAATGATGTCAATCATGACTTTATGAACGATCCTATCGATACTTATATCGATGGCGATTGGGTGAAGGCTCGCGGCACTACTCTGGGCGCTGACAATGGTATCGGCGTCGCTGCTGCTATGGCTGCTATGATCGATCCCGACTTGATCCATGGTCCTCTCGAAGCTCTCTTTACCGTCAATGAGGAAATCGGCCTCGAAGGCGCTGAAAACCTCGGCGAGGGTATGATCACAGGATCTATCCTCCTCAATATGGACTCTGAGGATGATGGCGAGATCTTCGTGGGTTGCGCCGGCGGTATCGACACTACTGCCGATTTCGAGTATCAACGCAGCTTCTCCCCCGAAAATTTCGTATATATGCGCGTTGCTGTCAAGGGACTCCTCGGCGGCCACTCCGGATCTGATATCAACCTCGGCCGCGCCAACGCCAATAAGATCATCGCTCGATTCATCTGGGAGTGCTCGCAGAAGTGGGATATCACCGTGGCTGAAATCTCCGGCGGTAACCTCCGTAATGCTATCCCCCGAGAGGCATGCGCTCTCTTCGGAGTCCATAGCGACCATAGCGAGGACCTCAAGGCTTACCTCCAGAAGTATTATGAGGATATCAAGAATGAGTTCAAGGGTGTCGAACCTGCGATGGAGTTCACCATCGAAGCTTGCGACCGTCCCGAGTATTGCATGGATTCCCGCACCTCGCTCGCTCTGATCCGCGCCATCTATTCCGCACCTCACGGTGTATACTCTATGAGCCGCGACCTCGAAGGTCTCGTCGAAACTTCGACCAACCTCGCCGCTGTCAAGATGATCGATAATAACATCGTGAGAATCACCACCTCTCAGCGCTCTTCAGTAGAAAGCCGCAAGGAGGATATCGCCGGTCAGGTTGAAGCGCATTTCCAACTCGCCGGTGCCAAGGTGTCGCATAGCGACGGCTATCCCGGTTGGGCTCCCAACATGGAGTCGCCCATCATGAAGATCGCCGCTGACGCCTACGAAGAACTCTTCGGCGTTAAGCCCGCAATCAAGGCTATCCACGCCGGCCTCGAGTGTGGACTCTTCCTCACTAAGAATCCTCACCTCGATATGGTAAGCTTCGGCCCAACCATGACCGGTGTCCACTCTCCCGATGAGAAACTTTATATCCCCACTGTCGATAAGTTCTGGCAACATCTCGCCTGCATCCTCGAAAAAGTAGCTAAAGCATGAAATTTCCCGCAATACTCCTCCTGCCCTCGCTCGTGGGGACAGGAGTAGCTTGCGGTCAGTCTGACAATAGCAAAATTTCTTCTTCCCCTGACTCGATGCCGCAAGCCCCGACGGATTCCATCTCTCTTTCCGTCGCCCCGCTCCCGTTCGATTCGATCGCTAAAGATTATATAGCGATCGATTCCATCCCCGATGCCGATAAGGAGTTACGTTATGAAAGCCTCTCGGATGTGGATTTCGAAATCGTGGCACGTCAACTCGATGTCGAGGTCGCTGCCATTAAGGCTGTCGTCCAGATCGAAGCCGGTAAGGCTATGAAGGGATTCCTCGCCCCGGGGGTGCCTGTCGTAAATTTCGACCCTTCGATGTATCGCTCTTATGCTCATAAGGCAAAAAATAAAAAGGGCGACCCTAATGCCAAGGTGCCACAGGGGCTCTCCGGTTATGGACTCCGTGAGTGGCAACAACTCGTGGCGCATCGTAAGAAAAATTGCGACGGCGCTAATATGGGTTCTTTCTGGGGTATGTTCCAGATCGGTGGATTCAATTATAAAATTTGCGGTTGCGAGTCGGTAGACGAGTTCGTCGATCTGATGTCTCAGTCGGAGTTCGCTCAACTCGAACTCTTCGCCCGACTTATAGTCAACACAGGTATGATCAAGGACCTGAAAGCCAAGAATTGGGCAGGCTTTGCCCGCCGATATAATGGCCCAAGCTATAAGCGACGCGGTTATCACACCAAGATGGCTGCCGCCTATCAGAAGTTTAAGAATCAAATGAAGAAGTAATTTTTTTTCCATTATTTTCAAAAACACATTTTTCCTCCTTATTATATATATGAAGATTTCTGATCTTAATCCTAAAGTAGTGTGGAGCATTTTCGAGGAGATCACTCAGGTGCCCCGCCCGACACATCATCTCGACAAGATGAAGGCTTTCCTCGTAGATTGGGCTAAACGCCATAATCTCGAAGTCGACACCGATGAGGTGGGCAATGTAGTGATGAGAGCTCCCGCCACTCCCGGTCATGAGGATGCTCCTACGATCATCCTCCAGGGTCACCAGGATATGGTGGCTGAGAAGAATCCCGATGTGGAGCATGATTTCCTCAATGATCCGATTCAGGCATACGTCGATGGCGAGTGGGTAAGAGCTCGCGGCACTACCTTAGGTGGCGATAACGGCTTGGGATGCGCCACTGCCATGGCGGCGCTGATCGATCCCGACTTGGTGCATGGCCCTCTCGAGGCTCTTCTTACTGTCGATGAGGAGCAGGGCCTTATCGGCGCTAATGGCATCCAAAAGGACTTCGTCAAGGGCAAAATCCTCCTTAATCTCGATTCGGAGGAGATGGGCTCGCTCGTGATCGGTTGCGCCGGAGGTAAGGTGACTCTCTGCTCGCTGCCTCTCAATTATGTGGCTGCTCCCGCTGATGCCGCTTGGTTCGATGTCTCTCTCTCCGGCCTCCGTGGCGGTCACTCCGGCATGGATATCGGTCTGGGTCTCGCCAATGCCAATGGCCAGTTGGCGCGATTCTTGTGGCAAACCAATCAGTCGATACCCTTGCAGCTCGCTGATTTCTCCGGTGGCGGTCTCGCCAATGCAATCCCTCGTCATGCCGTGGCTCGTGTTTGTGTCGATAGCAAGGATGCCCCGGCTTTCATGAAGGCTGTGGATGAGTTCTCCAAGACTCTTCACGCTGAGTTCGATGTCATCGAAAATCCCGAGTTCTCTTTCTCTGCCGCTCCTTGCGAACCGGCCCCCGAGATTATCGACCCACTACAGGCGCGCCTCCTCGTGTCGGCTATCTTCGCTTGCCCCAATGGCGTGCAAAATATGTCGCATGCCATCCCCGGACTGATCGAAACTTCCGACAATCTCGCTTCAGTCAAAATATCTGACGATAAGGTGGCACTCATCACCATCCATCAGCGCTCGTCGGTAGACTCCCGTCGCGACGAAATCGCCGACCGTGTCAGCGCTATATTCTCTGCAATCGGTGCGACTGTCTCTTTCGATGACGCTTACGTCGGCTGGGAGCCAAACCCCAATTCCCGCGCCCTCATCGTAGCTAAGGAGTGCTATCGTCGCCTCTTTGGCGCTGACCCTAAGGTGGAAGCTCTCCATGCAGGCCTCGAGTGCGGACTATTCCTCGAAAAAATGCCTTACCTCGATATGATCAGCATGGGTCCTACCCTCAAGGATATCCACTCACCGGGTGAAAAAGCTAATATCAAGAGCGTCGAGCAGTTCTATAGCCTCCTTAAGGAGATCCTCAAAGAGCTCGCTTAATCAGGACATTTATTATCAAATCTATCCTTCATTTTGGAGGATAGATTTTTTTTTTGTAATTTTGCATTTTATTCGGTATCGGACTTATTTTGTTCATTCGCTTCTTAATGAACGTTTTCGGTTCGATTTTTATGTCATTCGGCTCTCTTTTTGATGCCTCCGGTGGCACTATGTTATAGCCGAATATCATGTTTAATTCTATTTTTTTATATGTGTGGAATAGTTGGTTATCTCGGTGATGGTAATGTCTATGACATCCTGATTAAGGGCCTGCACCGTCTCGAGTATCGCGGATATGATAGCGCCGGTGTGGCGCTGGTCGATGGTAATGGTGAGATCAGTGTCTTTAAGACTAAAGGCAAGGTGAGCAATCTCGAAGCTTTCTGCGCCGATAAGGATATTGATGCCAGAGTCGGTATCGCCCATACTCGTTGGGCCACCCATGGCGAGCCTTCCGATTCTAATGCCCATCCCCATTTCAGCGGCGATGGTAATATTGCCATCGTCCATAATGGCACTATCGAAAATTATAAGCTCCTCAAGGATGCCCTAATCCAACATGGATGTGAGTTCCATTCCGAAACTGACACCGAAGTGCTCGCTCAGCTTATCGAGTATATTCGTGTCACCAACAATTGTTCTCTCCTCGCTGCCGTGCGAGAAGCACTCAATCAGGTCGTCGGCGCATACGCCATCGCCGTGGTGGAGAAGAATGACCCCGACACCATCATCGCAGCCCGTCAGAGCAGCCCATTGGTGATCGGTATCGGAAATGGTGAGTATTTCCTCGCTTCGGATGCCACTCCATTCGTAGAGTACACCAATGAGTGCGTATACCTCAAAGATGGCGAAATCGCCGAAATACGCCGCGGCCAACCCCTCAAGATCACTACCCTCGACAATCAGGAGGCTGAAATCGATATCACCAAACTCGAAATGTCAATATCTCAACTCGAGAAGGGTGGATACCCTCATTTCATGCTCAAGGAAATTTTCGAACAGCCCGATACTCTCCGCGATTGCATTCGTGGCAGAGTAGTGGAAAATGGCACCCGTATCATCTTAAATGGTGTCAATGATAATAAGGAGAAGTTCCTTAATGCCAAGCGTATCATCATCGTGGCGTGCGGTACTTCCTGGCATGCCGGCCTTTTGGGCCGATATCTCATCCAGGATATGTGCCGTATCCCTGTAGAAGTCGAGTATGCAAGCGAGTTCCGTTATTCAAAACCTATTATATATAAGGATGACGTGGTGATAGCCATCTCGCAGAGTGGCGAAACCGCCGATACGCTCGCCGCTATCCAGATCGCCAAGGAGGCCGGTGCATTCGTGTTCGGCATCAGCAATGTGGTCGGCAGTTCGATCCCTCGCGAGACCTACTCCGGATGCTATATCCATGTCGGCCCCGAGATCGGAGTCGCCTCCACCAAGGCCTTCACCGGTCAGGTAATGGTGCTCACTCTCCTCGCACTATCCATCGCTCAGCTCCGCAACACTATGAGCCAAGACAAAATCGCCGAAGTCGGTAACCATATCCTCCGAATCCCCGATTATGTCGAGAAGGTGCTCAAACTTAACGATAAGATTGAACGCCTTTCCCTCATCTTTACTTACGCTCGCAATTTCCTTTACCTCGGTCGTGGCTACAGCTATCCCGTAGCTCTCGAAGGGGCTCTCAAACTCAAGGAAATCTCCTATATTCATGCTGAGGGATACCCCGCTGCCGAGATGAAACATGGCCCCATCGCACTGATCGACCAGGAGATGCCTACGGTCATCATCGCTCCTCAAGACCACCTCTATGAGAAGATCGTCAGCAATGTGCAGCAAGTCAAAGCACGTGGAGGCAACATCCTGGCCATCGTCAATGAGGGTGACACCGTAATCAGCAACATCGCTGACCATGTGCTCGAAGTGCCCGTTATGCCCGAGTGCCTCACTCCCATCATCACTTCTGTGCCTCTGCAACTACTCTCTTACTATATCGCCATCAATAAGGGTAAGGATGTCGATATGCCGCGCAATCTCGCCAAGTCTGTGACAGTAGAGTAGTACTGATTTGATCTCCTCATCCCCCCTCCTCGGTCATATTTAGAGGCGATAAATAATCTTTTATCCCCTTTTGTGGACCCATAAAGCAAAAAATATGAAATTTTTTTGACGGATTGCTTGCAAACATCAAAAATAAGTTATACCTTTGCACTCGAAATTCGCTAAAACATCATTTAGCCCTTTTCAAAAGCCTCTTTAGCTCAGTTGGCCAGAGCACGTGATTTGTAATCTCGGGGTCGTTGGTTCGAATCCGACAAGAGGCTCTCCCAAATCCTCGGGTGGATACCAGAGTGGCCAAATGGGGCAGACTGTAAATCTGCTGGCTTATGCCTTCGGTGGTTCGAATCCATCTCCACCCACTCTCCCACGCGGAAGTAGCTCAGTTGGTAGAGCATTAGCCTTCCAAGCTAAGGGTCGCGAGTTCGAACCTCGTCTTCCGCTCCAAAATATTTGCCTATGTAGCTCAGGGGTAGAGCACTTCCTTGGTAAGGAAGAGGTCGCGGGTTCAAATCCCGCCATCGGCTCCACTTTCATCCCTCTCCTCGAGAAGGTTAAAATATCAATAAACTCAAAATAATAGCACAAAACTATGGCTAAAGAAAAATTCGAAAGAACCAAACCGCATGTGAACATCGGTACCATCGGTCACGTTGACCACGGTAAGACTACTCTTACTGCTGCTATCACTAAGGTGCTCGCAGAGCAAGGTCTTTCCGAACTCCGTTCATTCGATTCTATCGACAACGCTCCCGAAGAGAAAGAGCGTGGTATTACTATCAACACTGCTCACGTTGAGTATCAGACTGCTAATCGTCACTACGCTCACGTTGACTGCCCCGGACACGCCGACTATGTGAAGAACATGGTTACCGGTGCTGCTCAGATGGACGGCGCTATCATCGTAGTTGCCGCTACTGACGGTCCGATGCCCCAGACTCGCGAACACATCCTTCTCGCTCGCCAGGTGAACGTTCCTCGTCTCGTCGTTTTCATGAACAAGTGCGACCAAGTTGATGACGAAGAAATGCTCGAACTCGTTGAGATGGATATGCGCGACCTCCTTTCTCAATATGACTATGATGGCGACAATACTCCTATCATCCGCGGCTCTGCTCTCGGTGCCCTCGAAGGCGATCCTAAGTGGGTGGCTAAGGTTATGGAACTCATGGACGCTGTCGATACTTGGATTCCCCTTCCTCCCCGTGACGTGGATAAACCCTTCCTTATGCCTGTTGAGGACGTCTTCTCTATCACAGGTCGTGGTACAGTGGCTACCGGTCGTATCGAAGCCGGCCGCGTGAAAGTGGGTGACGAAGTGCAAATCCTCGGCCTCGGCGCTGACAAGAAGTCTGTCGTTACCGGTGTCGAAATGTTCCGCAAGATCCTCGATGAGGGTGAAGCCGGCGATAACGTAGGTCTCCTCCTCCGTGGTATCGATAAGGATGAAATCAAGCGTGGTATGGTTATCTGCCACCCCGGACAGGTTAAACCTCACGATCACTTCAAGGCTCAAGTCTACATCCTTAAGAAGGAAGAGGGCGGTCGCCACACTCCTTTCCACAACAAGTATCGTCCTCAGTTCTACATCCGTACTCTCGACGTTACAGGTGAGATCACTCTCCCCGAAGGTGTTGAGATGGTGATGCCCGGCGATAACGTGGAAATCGAAGTTAAGCTCATCACTCCCGTAGCTATGGACAATGGTCTCCGTTTCGCTATCCGCGAAGGTGGTCGCACCGTTGGTTCCGGCCAGATTACTAAAGTGATCGACGATTAATTTAGTCTATATCCTAATCTCTAATATGGGGGAGTTTTCCTCCCGAAAACTCCCCTAAAACACGGGAATAGCTCAGTTGGTAGAGCACCGGTCTCCAAAACCGGGTGTCGAGAGTTCGAGTCTTTCTTCCCGTGCTAATTTTTTGAAAACAATGAAATTATTCAAGGATATTAAAGAGTCTTATAACGAACTCGTTTATAAGGTATCTTGGCCATCTCAGAAGGCCCTTATCAATAGCGCTGTGCTGGTGTTGATTGCTTCCATCATTTTGGCACTTTTCATCTGGGCTGTTGATAAGATCTTCTCTATGCTGATGGAATTAATCTATAGTTTAAACTTCTAATACTTTCTAACGCGGATTTCAATGGCTGATGCTGATGTAAAAAAAAGCTGGTATGTACTCCGTGCCATCTCAGGCAAGGAGGCTAAAGTTAAGGAGGTCCTTGACGCAGCTATTAAAAATACTGACCTCGGTCTGTACGTCGAGCAGGTGTTGATTCCTACCCAGAAAGTATTTACCTCTCGCAATGGCAAGAAGGTGATTAAGGAGAAAAACCTCTTCCCCGGCTATGTCTTCGTTCAGGCGCAGCTTACCGGCGAGGTGCAATATGAACTCCGTAACACCACTAATGTCATCGATTTTTTACGCGGTCGCGCTAAAAATAGTGACCCGATGCCATTACGCGAGGCTGAGGTGAACAGAATGCTGGGTATCGCTGATGAGACCGTTTCTACTGTCGATGAGACTGTAGAAAATTATCTTGTCGGTGAGCCTGTCAAGGTTACTGCCGGTCCCTTCTCAGGATTCTCCGGCGTAATCAAGGAGGTTAATTCCGAACGTAGAAAGATTAAGGTCGAGGTCAAAATCTTTGGCCGCGGCACTGATCTTGAGTTGGAATATTCCCAAGTCGAAAGAGAATAAGCCTCAATGTTATGTTACGGACTTGAGGTAACGTGAGTTCGACTAAATCTACAAATCATTTTTAACAAAGTAGAACAATGGCAAAAGAAATTGCTGGACAGATCAAATTACAGATTAAGGGCGGCGCTGCAAACCCGTCCCCTCCCGTAGGTCCCGCTCTGGGTTCTAAGGGTATCAATATCATGGAATTTTGTAAGCAATTCAATGCCCGCACTCAGGAC
>SFMJ01000163.1 GCA_004553095.1 Bacteroidales bacterium | reverse complement strand
CGTGTTCCGACTTCCGAGATAAGAGTTTGTTCTTAAGAGCAGAGTCTCAAGAGCAGAGTCTCAAGAGAGCTTGTTCTCTAACAAAAAAGAGTAAAAAAATAAGGCTGATTCTCACCATTGAATCAGCCTTATTTTTGTTGATGGAACGCGTTCTATTATTTCTTATTTGATATAGGTTTTACCTTTTTGAGCACCTTTTCGTTGACCGTAACGGGATACTTGCGACGGAGTTCAGCCTCCCATGCTGCTTGGAACTCATTTTGGTAATCGCTTGTAACGAGGCCCTTGACATCGCTCACCTCTTCGGGACGATTGATGATGCGAGGATTGAGCATAAACATTACGGTATACTTGCTGTTAGAAGGTTTGGCTTCGGGGCCGCCGAACATCAGGTAATCGACCATAGCGTTAGTGCCTTTAGAGACGAGGACACGGTCTACTATAGCCTTACCATAGAACTCCTTGCGGAGGATGATAGGCACAGAGTCGCCTTGGAGTTGAGCGGCACGTTCGCGGACGAGGTTTGCCACCGAATCATTGATAGCCTGCACGAGGAAACCCTTGGCGTGAGGTTCGGTCCAGGTGTAATTGGCGCGATTATCTTGGAAATACTTCTCGAGGCCTTCAGTATCCTTGGCAGCTCGATCCCACACCTTGCGGAGGCTCACCTCATAGAGGAGGCTACCATCGACATACTCCTTGAGGAGGTTGCTGTAATCGGAATTATTTTTCAGGAGGTCGTCCTCGGCAGCGATGGTAAGTTTATTCTTATAATAAGCCTTGAAATTATCGGTAAGGAGATCGGCGGCAGCTTGAGAAGCGGGATACTTCACAGATTCATACGACTTCACAAAATCGCCGGCAGAATAATTGGAGTTACCCACACGGCAGAGAGTCTTGGAAGCGTAAGGGGCAGCTGTCCACTTAGCCACGAAAGCGGAATCGAGTCCGAGAGAAGAGGCATCAGCGCAGAGATCCTTGAGGACATCATCAGCCACAGAGCCTTTGAACTTCTTGGCGAAGCGATTGATCTGATTATCTCGCACGAGGTTATAACGCGGATCTTGGGGGCTTGAGATACGCTGGAGGATAGCCGGTTTGATTTCAGCTACAGAGGGGATACCCTTCTGGTCGAGTTTCTTAACCCCTTATCATCGGAGACCTGACCGGCAGTTTTTTCGAAGGCGCCGGGATCATGGGCAACATTATTATAGATACTATCGATGGCTGCACGAGCGTTCTTCACACCGACAGAATCCAAGCCTTGAGTCAACTTAAGGATATGAGAGACTCTGACTTTTCCGCGAGCCGGGCGGTGCTTTCCACCCTTGAGGATATGGAAACCAACAGGAGACTCAACGACATCAGAGATCTGACCCTCAGCGAGTGAGAAAGCAGCATCCTCGAAAGCGAGGGGGTAATTGCCGCTTGTGATCCACCCCATGCGGCCACCCTTGGAGGCAGAGCCGCGATCTTGAGAGAATCGCTTGGCGAGGAAAGAATAATCCGAGCCACCGATGATGGCTTGGCGCAAGCTGTCGGCACGCTGACGGAGCACTTCATTTTGCTTCGGGTCGCGAGTTTTGAAAAGCATAATATGGTAAGCTTCGACCTCCTCTTTCGAGCGCTCGTAAGCCTTATCCACGAGCGAATTGAGGAAAGCAGAGTCAGCCAAGAGAGGCTCAGCCAGCTCATGGCGATATTGTTCAGACTCCTTGCGGAAAGAGGCGAGAGTGTCGAGACCCTCGGCGCGAGCGTCAGCCACTTTCATTTTATAGAGTTTGAACATTTCCACATAATCATCGAGCGACTGAGGGTTAATCTGTTGCTGACTATTCTTATTGTAGAGATACTCAAACTCGGACTTAGGTACATCTACACCATTCACGGTCATAATGACCGGATCTTTAGCGGCGAAAGCGAGCGCCATCGCTCCCATGCCGATACCTGCCAATACTATTTTTTTCATTACTTAATATAACGGATATTAACTTAGAAAAGGAGTCGCAAAGAAAGCGACTACTTAAATAGAACGAAGATAGGCGAGAAAAATTGTAAAAGAAAGTGTAATAAGAGACAAAAAATATCGGAATGGTGCAAAATCAGTTGCCCATATCGGAGATAAATTTGACTCTGACGAGGCGAATATCATCGTCATCATACTCCGAACCGAGTTCCTGGATGGCAGATTCGACGTCACCATCCTCGCTATCTCTGAAATAGTCGAAGATCTCATCGATCTGATCCTCGTCGAGTATTTCGTTGAGGTAATAATCGATATTGATCTTGGTGCCCGACTCGACTATGGCCTCGAGTTCGTCGACGAACTCCGAGAAATCCAAATCGAGGCTGTCGCAGATTTCCTCGAGGTCGATTTTGCGGTCGATCTGCTGTATGATAGTTATTTTGCGATTGCTCTTACTTCCCTTAGACTTAACACGGAAATCCTCGGGGCGAACGATTTCATTCTCCTCGACGTATGTCTTGATGACCTTAACGAACTCGGCGCCATAGCGAGAGGCCTTACCGGATCCGACACCGGGGATGGTGAGCATCTCCTCATTGGAGATGGGATAAAGAGTAGCCATAGCCTCGAGCGAAGTATCGAAGAAAATGAGGTAAGGGGGCACATTCTGACGACGAGCTATATCCTTTCGCAGGCTCTTGAGGATAGAGAAGAGTTGTGGGTCAAGAGCGCTTGACACGATGTCGCCTTGAGGCTCTGAATAAGACTCCGAATAATCTACATCCTCCACCATCATAAATGTTTTGGGATTCTTCAAGAAAGCCTTACCTTGGGATGTAACTTTGAGCACACCATAATTATCGAGATCCTTCTGTAAATAGCCGGCGATAATAACCTGGCGTACCAAAGAGACTACGATTCTCTCCTCGACGTCACAAAGAGACCCGAAACATTCGAGCTGATCGTGGCTATTGTTTTTAATTTCGTCGGTGGCTCTGCCGATAAGCATATTGACGATATACTCGATGCGGTAGCGTTGTTTGACCGCCTCAACCATTTCGATAACGCACACAGCTTCAGGAGTCATATCGATGCGTTTACGAGGATTGACACAGTTGTCGCAGCAACCGCAATTATCGACATCGTAATCCTCGCCGAAATAGTGCATCAAGATCTTGCGGCGACAGACAGAAGACTCGGCGTAGTCGGCGGTTTCCATCAGGAGTTGGCGGCCGATTTCCTGTTCGGTAACGCTCTTGCTTTGCATTAACTTTTCGAGCTTTACGAGGTCTTTGCGGCTATAGAAGGTGATACACTTACCTTCGCCGCCATCGCGGCCTGCTCTACCGGTCTCTTGATAATAGCCTTCGAGACTCTTTGGGATATCGTAATGGATCACAAAACGGACATCCGGTTTGTCGATACCCATACCGAAAGCGATGGTAGCGACGATGACGTCTACTTTCTCATTGAGGAAAGCATCTTGGTTTGCGGCACGAGTGGCGCTATCCATACCGGCGTGGTAAGGGAGAGCGGGGATATCGTTGATGCGGAGAGTTTCGGCGAGTTCCTCGACTTTCTTGCGGCTAAGGCAATAAATGATGCCTGACGCACCCCGATTGTTTTTGATATAACGGATGATATCACGGTCGATATCATGGGTCTTAGGGCGGACCTCATAATAGAGGTTTTTGCGGTTGAAGCTTGACTTAAAGACGCAAGCATCGAGGATCCCGAGGTTTTTCTGGATATCATGTTGCACCTTAGGTGTAGCCGTAGCTGTGAGGGCAATAACTGGGAAATTGCCGATAGCGGAGATGATTGGTCGTATACGGCGATACTCGGGGCGGAAATCGTGGCCCCATTCGGAGATACAATGCGCCTCATCGACGGCAAAGAAAGAGATGTCGACCGACTTAAGGAACTCCACATTATCCTCCTTGGCGAGCGATTCGGGGGCAACATACAGGAGTTTGGTGCGGCCTGAACGCACATCCTCCTTTACGACATTGATTTGCGACTTGGAGAGCGACGAATTGAGGAAATGGGCGACTTGGTGCTGATCTTCGAACTGTCGGACAGCATCCACCTGATTTTTCATCAGAGCGATGAGTGGGGATATAATGATAGCTGTCCCCTTCGACATTAGCGCCGGGAGCTGGTAGCAGAGCGACTTACCGCCTCCGGTGGGCATAAGTACGAAAACATCGTTACCCGCCAAAAGAGAGCGAATAATCTCGAGTTGATTACCTTTAAAGTTATCGAAGC
>SFMJ01000162.1 GCA_004553095.1 Bacteroidales bacterium | reverse complement strand
AGGTCGGTGGTTGGAGGGGTTATAGGAGGTGGGAGATTTGGTCTTCGGATAGGATGGTGAAGACTTTGTTGCCGTTGGGGGTTAGCGATGGGTCGGGGAGGGCGAGCAGGGATGCTACAATGTTTTCCATTTCGCTTACCGATAGTTTCTGGCCTCGGCAGATGGCGGCAGATCTTGCCATAATCAGCGCCATCCTCTCTTGGATAGACTCATGTATATTTCCCTCCTTGCCATAATTGGCAGAATCATCAGAGACGGAATCCAAGATTCTCAACACTACATCATGCGGATTGCCCTTGCCGAGCATGGTGGGCATCGACGAGACGCGCCAGATCCCATCCTCATCATGGTCGAGTTTAAAACCGATGCGTCTGAGATCATCCAAGATACCCTCAAGGAGAGCCTGCTGACTGGGGTCGAGAGAGAGAGGCTCGGCGAACATCACCGACTGAGTCACAATCTCCTGACGTTCGATCTTATCGAGATACTCCTCATAAAGGATCTTGACATGGGCACGGTGCTGATCGATCAGCATCAGTCCCTCACGCGTGGTGGTGACGATATACTTCAGCGCATACTGGATGCAGATGGCAGCGACATCCGCCGACATGGCGCTATCGAGAAGGGAAGAATTGGAGACAGCACTCCCCTTCTGAGGCTCCGGAGACAGAGGGAGCTGAGAGAAGGCCGGATCAGACTGCATGAAATTATCATACAACTTCGACCAATTACTATCTATGCGACCCGACCTGCCGGCTCCACCCTGCCCGGAGAAGGGATTATAATCAGACTTATAATCGACATGAGGAGCAGGGGGTGTTTGTCCCTGAGGGAGGGGCTGTAGAGGGATGGCATCTACCGAGAAATCGATGCTTGGCACGGCGGCATACTTGCCGAGGGCAGTCTTGACGGCAGATACAAGGATAGGCCAAATCTGCTGCTCATACTCAAACTTAATCTCATTCTTGGTGGGATGTATATTGACATCGATCGAAGCGGGGTCGACGGTAAACTTAATAAAATAGCAAGGCATCGTGTCGGAAGCGATGAGCGAGTCATAGCAACTGACGATAGCCTTATGGAAATAGGGGTGCTTCATATTTCGCCCGTTCACGATGAGATACTGCAACGGATTGCGACGACGGGCGAACTCAGGCCGTGTGATAAAGCCCTCGATTTTGACAAGCGACGTATCGACATCCACCGGGATGAGATGGTCGGACTTAAGAGAATTTTTCCAGATATCCTGAATACGGAGTCTCATGGAAGCGGGGCGAAGATCGAGGACTTTAGAACCGGAGTCGATCTTCATGCGGATATGATTATTGACCAGGGCGAGGCGTTCGAACTCACGCATCACATTAGAGAGTTCTACATTATCACTTTTCAGGAACTTGCGACGCGCCGGGACATTGAAGAAAATACGGCGCACGGCGATAGATGTACCCTTATCGCAGACACAGGGTTCCTGAGTTACGACCTTCGAGCCGAGGATAACGATACGCGAACCGATGGGAGCATCGGCGACACGCGTTTTGACTTCGACCTCGGATATGGCGCAAATCGAGGGGAGAGCCTCACCACGGAAGCCCATGGTATGGAGCGAGAAAAGGTCGTCAGCATTAGAGATCTTGGAGGTGGCATGGCGTTCGAATGCCATACGCACATCCGTATCAGACATGCCGCAACCATTATCGACCACCTGAATAAGTGTCTTGCCGGCATCCTTTATAACGAGTTGTATATCGGAAGCGCCGGCATCAACAGCATTTTCCACCAATTCCTTGATAACGGAAGCCGGGCGCTGAATCACCTCACCGGCAGCTATTTGATTGGCCACCGAATCGGGAAGGAGTCTGATAATATCGCTCATAATTTACTTTAATAATTGAGATCTGCTCATAGATGGTTTGTTGCCACGTCTCATGCTTGCAGGGTTAGGTTTCTGCACATTTTTGAAGAGTTCGGGTTCCTTGAAATATTGCAGCAACTCATCGGGGATATCTCCGAGTTCATCGACCCAATGCAGGCGGTCGCCATACCACGAACGTTTGGGGCGTAGAGCCTCGAGCCAGCGGAATCCCTCGATATACTGTTCAGACTTCTTGACCTCGAAGAGGGGTGTAACAGTTCCGGAGACTTCGGGCCACATGATCAGATGCTTCATCTCCTTGCCATCCATATCGAGAGTAAGATAAGAGCTTTCGGCATGCACAAGTTTATTGTACGAGCTATCCTTCTCCTGGGGGAGGAGAATAGCGATGACATTACCCTCAACCTCGAGACGTTTGAGGTTTTTATTTTCGAGGAATGCCTTCATACGCGAGCCGGTGAGTTGGTTATAGAAATCCTCCTCGATATACTCGGCGAGCATACCGGCATTAGGGAGTAGCGCCCAATCGGGGGTAGAATCATTGAAATGGACATCGATACGATTGCCATAGACTTGTCGTTCGCCACTCCAGATGATCGGTTTTCGGAACATATAGAGGATTGAATCCTGCTCCTTAAACAGGAGAGTATCGGCGACGCCTTGGATATCCTGGTTGAAGAAGCGAGCGCACCCGATGGCTCTCGCCACATGGAACTCACGAGGGGAAGCTTTAGCGACAGAATCGCTAATGAGAGGAGTCGCCGGTAGAGATATCGAGTCGCCGAGAGATATTGAGTCGGCAGAAGGGATTGAGTCGGCAGGAGATATCGAGTCGGCAGAAGGGATTGTGTCGGCAGGAGATATCGAGTCGTTGGGGATGTTGATAAAATCGGTTAAGTCGGGAGAGACCTCGTTATCCTCTTGAAGGGATGGAGATGGGGGTATGGTATCTATTCTTTCCGTTTCGATGAAAGAGAAGATGGTGTCAGCGCGGAGGAAGAGAGTATCGGGGCGGGAGAACTCCATCAGAAGGGGATATTCAGTAGAATAAGCCGAGCGAGTCGAATCGTTATACTCGCCATATCCTCCGATCAGGATCACCTTACGGGCGGTATCGGTAAGGATCATCGGCGCCTTATGCTTGGCAGCGTCGCGAAACATAAAGGCACGGCTGATATGGGAGATACGGTCATAAATAATGGAATCTCCTTCAAGGGTTG
>SFMJ01000161.1 GCA_004553095.1 Bacteroidales bacterium | reverse complement strand
ATATCTGAGTTTGCCGGAGAATGTAGATTCGTTAATATTCAGGAGAGGAGGAGAACTAAGTGAGGAGTTCAAAGAATTGTACAATGCGTTGTTCAATAAAGCCGACCGATATATTGAGATTGTAAGATTGTTATCGACACGCCGAGAGGGATTTACGAGGAAAGAGATTGAAAATCGTACCGGGTATAGTGGTGGCAGTCTAACGAAGATGCTTGAGAACTTAGAGCGATGTGATTTTACGATGTCGTATGCACAATTCGGCAACAAAAGCAAGCAAACATTATATCGATTATGCGATTTCTACACGCTATTTTACTTCAGATATATTGAGAACAATCGTAGCCGAGACGATCGATATTGGCAACACCATTTTATGGATAGGAGCGTCGAGTCGTGGGAAGGCTTCTCATTTGAAGAAATATGCTTACGACATCTACCGCACATCAAGCAAGGACTTGGCATATCGGGCATAGCCACAGAGTCTTCAGCATGGCGTTATCATCCGTCTAAGGGAGTCGAACAGAAAGGATTGCAAATAGACTTGGTGATAAAGAGAGTTGACAAGATGGTGCATCTTGTAGAGATGAAATTTTCGGAAAGGAGTTATGTTATCACCAAAGAATATGAGGATAAATTAAGAGAGCGAAGAGAACTATTCATGGAGTCTACCGGCATCAACAGAGGAGTAGTCATAACATTTGTAACGCCTCGAGGTGTGTCACAAGGCATCCACAGTTCGATAGTCCATAGTCAACTGATATCACGTCATCTCTTTGCCAATCTGATATGAAGAGACTAAGTAGGAATGCGATAATCGGATATCCGGCGGGGATTATCACCGGTATCACATACGGACTTAACCCGCTCTTTGCCATGCCATTGATAGCCCAAGGGGCAGCGATCGAGACTATCTTGTTCTTTCGATATTCGATAGCGGTGTTGGTGCTTGGGGCATACCTTCTGATCCGGAAGGCGAGTTTTGGGGTGACTTGGAAGCAGGCCGGGGTATTGATTGCGCTCGGAGTACTATACACGATGAGTAGTCTATTACTGTTCGAGTCATATCATTACATAGCTTCAGGCTTAGCCACGACGTTGGTATTTCTCTATCCGGTGATAGTGGCTCTGATCATGGTATTCTTGGGAGTCGTGCCCTCATGGCCGGTATGGCTTGCGATAGCCGCCACATTTGGGGGCGTTATCATGATGACACAAGGGGGCGAAGGGCATGCGATCGATCCGACAGGAGTGATTCTGTCGGTAGGGTCAGCACTCTCCTACTCTCTCTTTATCGTCATCATCAACCGCAATCGGAAGATTGCCGATATCTCCAACACGTTATTGACCTTCGCCACACTGAGTGTAGGAACCATAATATTTCTTAGCAAGATGATGATCTCGGAGACTGAGATGATGGCAGGGATCGAAGGGGTGGGGTCATGGCTTAACTTGATCGGACTTGCCATCTTGCCGACTATCGTATCGACAGCCACATTGGCAGTAGCGACCCGCAACATAGGGGCAACAAAAGCGTCGGTGCTGGGGGTCTTCGAGCCGATCACGGCGATGCTTGTCGGCACGCTAATATTTGGCGAACCCTTGACCATGGGGATAATCATGGGTATCAGCATAGCCATAGGAGCCGTAACGCTAATGATCAGCCTTACTAAAAGATAGAGCGCGTTCATGAACGCGTTCTAACAAAGACTGCCGCAGAGGTCGGGAATCGAACCTCTGCGGCAGTCTTTTATTCATTTTATTAGAAGCTTCTTACATTTCGGAATCTCCGTATCCGGATTGATCCATAGGTTCGGCATCTTGCGAGCGTTTCTGTTTTCCTTTGATATTACCGAAAGAATACTTGATGGTCAAGCCGAAACGGCGGCCACCGCGCCAACGCTTATTGGATTGGGTATAATTTTCGCCGACCGTAGTATTCATGAACTTACGGGAATCAAAGAGGTCACGGCAATTGAGCGAAAACGACCAATTACCGACAGTTTTGCGGAGGCCGAGGTCAATGCTCCAACCGGGCTGACGAGAACCTTGAGCGCTCTTTTGCTCCGAGGCATACCGGCCGGTGGCTTGGAAAGCGAGTTGCCAAGGGAGCTTCACATTAGCCATAACGCGGAGATCCCAAGCGAAAGAATTTTGGCTCTTATTGGAGAGTTCAGTCACACCACCGGAGAGAGTCGGCATCTTATAGGTCCATGCCGAGATATGGTTGTTATAAAGATTGACCGTAGTGGTCAGGTCGAGCCACCCGGCGAAGAGTTGATTCTTACCGACGATTTCGACACCGGCATCGAGACGTTTGGCGGCATTAGCCCAAGTGGTATAAAGCACCTCATTCTCGAAATAACTGAGGCGATCCATCACATCAGAAGCTTGGTGGAGATAAGCCGAGACTGAGATCATGTGATAAGTCCAGCTCTTCAGATAATTAAGTTCGAAAGAATTGGAGAACTCCGGTTCGAGTTCAGGATTACCGTAAGAGATCGCAGTCGGGTCGGAGATATCTTGGAACGAATTGAGTTGACCGCCGAATGGGCGACGAATGCGACGAGTATAATTAATCTGCAACTCATTGTCATGAGGGAAGGCGTAAGATAAGTACACCGAGGGGAATAGCGAGAAACGATCGCGCTTATACTCCTCGACATCCTCCTTGGTTTGGCCATACTCGAGCGAACGAGCTCTTACCTGCCAAGCCTCGGCACGCAAGCCGCCGGAATAGCTGAAATTGCCCACCTTTCCACCGAGAGTAAAATAGAAAGCGGTGGTATTGTTGGTATAGATAAAGCGATTATAGAGTTCGGTAGCCAGGCTCATATCTTGGTAAGAGGAGCCACGCCAGGTGGTGTTGGGAGTATTCTCGTGAGAATAATTACCGTCATAACCCAATTCGAGTTTTAGATACTGATTAAAGACATTGGAATAATCGAGTTTAGCCTCCCAAGAATTAACATTGATAGGCATCGTCTGTTCGCGATAAGAGGAATTATGGCGAACACCCTCCTCAGCCTCGAGGTCGGTCCAGGTTTCATCTTCGAGATACGAATTCCAACTTTACAATGGCATCGAAGGTATGGGTATCGGAGAACTTATGGGTATAGCCCAACTCAGCGTGAGCGCCACGGTTGTCGCCACGATTGCGAGAGATCTGCTGATCGGCGATCCATTGTCCCGGCACATTGCTCTGATAGTCGGTCAAGGTCTTTCCCCAACGATGGCCGAACATGCCGAAGCCATTGACATAGAAATCATCATGATCCGAGAGGTGATAAGTAGCACCCAGACGGACGAAGATATTATTGCCATGATGGCGCGAAGAGGCATCAGAATTGGTGAACGAGCCATCATTGAAAAGACGTCTCATCTCGCTACCTCCATTATTATTGTGTCTCATACGGAAGCCGATGCCGGCGTAAGTATCCCACTTCGAAGAGTTATAATTGATATTGACCGAGGCATTGCCGCCGCCATTGCTATTGGCAGAGAGTTCGGCGCTACCGAAATAGCCACCTCGGCGATCCTTCTTAAGGATGATATTGATGATACCGGCAGATCCCTCGGGGCTATACTTGGCAGAGGGATTGGTGATTACCTCGATACGTTCGATGCTTTCGCCGGGGATTTGTTCGAGGATCTGAGCACGATTGTCGGCGGTAAGGCCCGACTCCTTGCCATTGATCCAGACGGTCACCGACTCATTTCCACGAAGCGAGACATTACCATCCTGATCGACCTCAACCGAAGGGATAGACTCGAGGAGTTCGGAAGCGGACTGACCGGCAGAAGCGATATTAGCATCGACCTGGAACACCTTACGATCCAATTCGAAGCGCATCTGGCTGCGCACGCCCTCCACCACGACCTCCTGAAGCATTTTGGCATCATCAGCCAGGCGGATAGTGCCCAAATTGAGGTCCTTGCCGGCTATCACCACAGGACGCTCCTGATCGATGCTGCCCACATTCGAGACCTTCACTACATAACTGCCATCCGCCAGAGATGGGATCGTAAAATAACCATTATCGTCGGTATAGACACTTAGATTCAGCGGCTTGTTGGTTTTCGAATCGACCACCTGCACCGTGATATAATCCATAGCCTCACCGCTTCCTTTGTTGACGACACGACCCGTCACCGAACCATCGGCCGAAGCAAAGAGAGGGATAAACAGCAAAAAAGCTGTCAAAAGATGTTTGAAATTCATATTAATATAAAAGGAAAGAAGAGACTTCGACACGTAAACGGATCGGATAGAAAAGCCTCATAAAAAATTCTGTTTTACTTATAAGACAATGATAAAAAGGATAAGATTAAAGCAAGATATTAAAAAAAGGGTAAAAAAATATTAATAAACGAGGGGGAAAAGAGTAAAAGAGTGTAAAAGA
>SFMJ01000023.1 GCA_004553095.1 Bacteroidales bacterium | reverse complement strand
AGCATATCGATGAGACCCACTATGTTTTCCGTTACTATATTCTGTTTGATCGGATCAATGATGAAGATGATGTCTTTAAGATAGCAGAGCGTGATGAAACTTATCGTGATGAAGAGCACATGCTTCATGTTGTCTTCTTTGCGATGCTTGTAAATCTCGATCGCCCAGAAGATGAAGTACATGGTGGTTACACCACGCATATAGTGAGCCGCCGCCTCAAATGTCGTAATTTCTGTCATGGCATTCTTTTGTCGCTATTCCGGATGTCGATCCATCAGTCTGTGAAGTCTATCGAGAGACCTAACCGGAATTGGTGGGGGTCGATAGGGTAGTGGGGCAGGGAGAAGTAGCCCTTGGAAAACCAGCCCTGATTCACGTGTGAGTACATTAGGAATGCCCTCACTTTATATAGTTTGAAGTTTAAGTAGACGTTGGATAGTATGAAGTTCCCCAAATCTTCGCCTCCTCCTCCTCGCTGTTGGAAAGTCATTGTAGCGGGTTGATAGTCCATACCCCAGTAGCGAGTGTAGTAGTCGCAGTCCACTCCCACCTGCACGGTCAGTGCCTTGAAGGCTTTGAAGTATAGGTACATGTTGCTATATACCGCCAATTTCGGCAGAGGTATCACGTCCGAGTTCGAGGAGGTCTGATAGGTTACCCGATTGTCCCAGTTCCATATCCCGAAGCGTAGTTTCTGATCGATTGAGGCGGAGAAGATTTGGACACTCCCGCCATATTGCTGCGGCAGACTCCGGGTGTTGAAGTATACCTGATTCTGCACATTCTCGACTCCTACTCTCAGTTCGGTCTTCGACCAGGGAATGTAGAGCCTGCCCTCTGCCCGGAAACTACGGATCTTCCCGAAGTCGTTGTTCCAGATGAAGTGGTTGCCTACATAGTGTTGCATCATATAGTTGGGTTCGACGTTGCGGAAGAATCCATGTGCCGAGACTCTTACCGTGTCTTTGCCCATGCGGAAGCGTGTCTCTATGTCGCCGCTGATGTCGATATCCCCCAATACATCTCCGGAGAGTCCGAATTTGGCATCTGCCGCATAGCGGATGATACTCCCCTTGGTCTTCGCCAAGCGCCCGCCGACCCAGAGCCTGTGGCGTGTCTCCCCAAGTCCTGCTTCATATCCCTCCGGAAGGGGGGTCAACCCGGTCGGCGTTTCTCCCTCTTCGGTCGGATCTGACGGACGCTCGTCCATCCCTTCGACCTCATATCCATAGCGGTCGATCTCGTAGGTGGCATAAACTCCGAGACCAAATTTTGCCCATTTCTGAAAACCCTCCACCATCTCGACACCGATTGTGTTGGCTATCGTCCAGTAGCGATTGTGCTCGCGTGTGCTACCCGCAGTGAAGTAGGTGTTCTCCCAAAATTGCTCTGCCTCCGTTGCGTCGGCATCCAAGAAGAGGCGATGGTAGTTCTTCCAGTCGAAGGTGTAGATGATCTTTGTCACCGGCACATATTCTTGCTTCTGAACCGTGTCTCCCTCTTGGGTGATATCCCTCCAGAAACCAAGCTTGTAGACATGGTTCATATAAAATTCCGACCCTACCAGTCGATTGTGGGTCGCCGATAGACGTGTCGGTATGCTCTTGGAGTCAATTTTCGTGACTCCTCCCTGCAGTTGCGCCGGGTCGGTGATGTAGAGGTCGTCGGTGATACCCCCATTCTCTTTGTTCAGATGGTTGTATTGATTGAAGAAGGCTTGCATCTCGTAGCGCGAACCGGTGTAGTAACCTGAGACGCCAAAACCTATCCCCTTCGCAGACTGGGCATCATACGAGGCTTTAGTGTAGGGATAGTCAAACCATGCCCCGACTCCGACTTTGCGGTTCACATTCCCCGCAAAGGTGGCTCGCAAATTGTCGGTGCGACTCTCTGCGCCCGTGCCCCATTTGTAGGTCAACTGGGTGTAGGGTATGTAGACATTATAGAATTTCTGCTTCTCAAAGGTCGGCACCCAGTGGCTTATCGCATTCTCAAAGTAGAAGGGGCGATTCTGTTCCCGGTTGAAGTAGATCATGTCGATGCCCGGACCGGTGAATTGTCCCGTCGATGCCCATGCATCCGATTGAAGCGCCGTCACAAATTCCCGGTGATAGTCGAGGAGCACTGTGTCCATCGTGCTCTCGATCCTGTCGCCAAGCGGATAACTGAGTCTCCAGGAACTCCCCGGAGGGTAGACCTTTTTCTCTTTCTTTTCCGTTTTTTTCGCTCCGGGTTGCGCATAGCCAACGGTCGCTGTTAACACAACGACCGTCAGCATTATCAGTGTTCTTAGTATGTTTCTTCTATGTTGTTTCAAGGATCTGCATTTCTATATTCAAAATGCAAATTTACAATTTTTTTGCGATTTATTATCCCTTGAACCATATTTTATCATCCCTTTGCGCTTCTATGACCATTTTTGTCCTCTGCGCAGTGGGTATCTTTCTAAGTCGAGGTGCTCTTATCCCTCCACGTTCACAGGGAGTGGCTGATGAGCTTTGCGGAGCAGATCGTTGACCGTCTTCACCGGATTGAAGGTCTGTGCCGGAACCTCCACGAAGATTGTGTTCCAGTCGGACATCGCTCCATTCCAGAGTCCCGGCAATTCGAGTGCCTTGATCTCTACTCCTTCGCGGCTCTTCTGCGAGATGAATCCTGTCGCTTTGTCTACATAGCGGCGAAGATCATATTTCTCCCCTTTGTGGTCGGTCACCGATACGGCCAAGTCCACCGGATTGAAGTGTGTAGCCTCTTGCAGCATCTTCTCTGCCTCGGCATCGTTGTGATCGATCTGGGTCGATTCCAGGATCTGAGGGCTAACTGTGCCGTCGCTGTTGTATACCATGAAGGGACCTCCGCCAGGTTCGCCTTCGTTGCGCACCATGCCGCAGACACGCAGTGGTCGGTGCAACTTGCCATAGGCGTAGTCACACTTGCTCTCCAAGGTGGTTCCCTCCATACCCTTGCTGCGGATGCTCAGCACGTCGTTCATGAATTTCAAGATCTCTTCGATCTTCGATTCGTCCACTTTACCGCTTTCCAAGTCGGCACAGTATTGATCGATGCGCTGTTTTACTGCCACCAAGGTGCCTCCCAACACTTTCTTGTATTGGATGGTCGCTCCACGATGTGTGTCGGGCACGACGTTGTCGATGTTCTTGATGAAGATCACGTCGGAGTCCAAGTCGTTGAGATTCTCGATTAGTGCCCCATGGCCGCCGGGACGGAAGAAGAGTTCTCCCTTTTCGCGATAGGGGGTGCCGTCAAGATTGGAGGCTACTGTGTCTGTAGAGGATTTCTGAAGACTGTAGCTGATCTCGTAGTCGACTCCATATTCATGTCCAAGGTGAGCTGATACTTCTTCGACTTTCTCTTTGGCGAGCTCCAAGTGGTCGGCGGAGACGGTGAAGTGTACTTTGACTTTCTTGTCTTTGCCCGCTGCATATTGTGCTCCCTCTGCCAAATGCTCTTCGAGTGCCGTGCGAGTGTCGCCCATGATCTTGTGGAATTGAAGTAGTGCCTTCGGCAGATATCCATAGCGCATTCCTTCGTCGCCGATCAGTGCCGATACCACCTCTTTGTATCGTCCTTCTGCTATCAGACTCAGTACACTCTTGCCATGAAGACGCATCACGATCTGATTGAGCGTCGGAAAGAAGGCAAATTCTTCAATCTTCTCGAAAAATTCCTCCATGAAGGGGGTGTCGGGTGTCGAACTCTCCCCATTTACGAAGGAGAAGAGATTCTTGAACATGCGGGATGCCGCTCCACTCGCCGGTACCATCTTCATGACTCGACCTCCGGCCTGTAAAAATTTCTCCCAGTTGACGATGGCGCCATATTCCATCTCCGGACTCAGACGGGTGATGCCATTGTCCAAGGTGGCTGCTCCCTCCAATCTCAAGTAGGGAAAGCCCTCTTTTAGCATTCTCAACTGTTCTGCCAACTGCTCTTCGCTGATGCCTTTACGGCGAAGCTGTTCTCTGTCGTTTGCTCCTATTTCCATAGCGATAGATTTAATTTTTTTGAGTTTCTTGTTTTGTTATTTGGTTTGACCTAAAGAAAGGTTTTTTGTCTTTGTTATTTGTCTTGACCTAATTCGTCAGGCTTTGCTTTCCTTTTATACATATATACCGTAGAAGATTTCCGATTTGCCGGATAGAGTTTTCCACGTTTTAAGTTTTCTACCCAAATGATAGCCCCGGTTGCTTTCGCTTTCGCCACTATCACATCCTCTTTCTCCCTCTGACTAAGTTTGTTATCTTTCATGATGCGACTCACAAGACAACTCCCTTGCATACCCATCGGCTCTATCCTGTCCCCCTCGCGATGTCTCCGAAAGGTAATCTCTTTCGGACTCAATTCGGTCCAGAGCATTTCCAACGAGGAGGTGATGATCCGGCTCCAAAGTGTGTCGCTCATCTCAAATACCCGACTCTCGATCTCTATCGATTCTTCTCTCCGATCGGGAAGGTATTCCAAGGTGTCGCGCTCTAAGAGTAGTCTCCCTCCTGACACTCGCCATTGCTTTCCCGACTGATAGGGTAGGGCTGTCACACTCTTGGCAATCTCTTTGCTTTGAGTCACATTCCCTCCATATCGGGCGATAAACCGCCGTATCACCCATTCGATGTCTTCACATTCTCTCGCCTTCACAAGACTCAGTGTCGTGTCGTCCGAGTCGATGTATCTCTCTTCGATCCCCTCCAATATCCTTTCCTCTTGCTGTAGGTTTCGGATGCTCGTTGTGATGCTCTTTTGTGCTTCGGGCCATACCTCCTCCAGTAGCGGCAAAACTTTGTTGCGCAAGAAGTTGCGCCGATATTCGCTCTCCAAGTTGGTGGAGTCGGTGACATAAAGCATTTCTCCTTCTTCATCCCTCTCATCACACTCTCTCCTCCTCTCTTCGAGATATTGTAAGATCTCGTCGCGGCTTATGCCGAGCAGAGGTCGGATGATCTCTCCGTTATCCTCTTTCATGGCGCGCAACCCTCGGATGCCTGCCCCTCGCATGAGGTTGAGCAGAAAGGTCTCGACATTGTCGTTGCGGTTGTGTGCCACTGCGATTCGGTCGGCACCGATCTCCGCTTTGATCTCGCGAAATTTCTCATATCGGAGTTCGCGACATGCCATCTCTGTGGATATTCTACGCTCTGCCGTGGCTGCTGCCACATCGAAGTGGACTACCCGGAGTCCCACACCCAATCGCCGGCAGAGTCTCTCTACAAAGTGCATATCCCGATCACTCTCCTCCCCTCGCAAGTGAAAGTTACAATGAACAGCCAAAATCGTCATTTCGGCGCTGAGGCTGTGCATCGCGGTCAGGAGGGCAACGCTGTCTGCTCCGCCGCTGACACCGACCACAACTCGCTTTACGCCCGATTCTTCAAGCTGACGAGCCACAACCCCTTCGATTTTATCCCCGATTATATACTTGCTATCCAATCTTACATTAATTTATTGCAAATATAACTTTTTTTTATGCTCTTTTCAATTTTTTATCCCACTTTTGTAACTTTTTTTCGTTTTTGTTTGTTATATTTGCGTAAGATTTTCTGAATTACTCTTTTTGGATGATCTGTTACACTTATGTATTCTCTAATTTTATTTACCTAATACTTTCTAAAAAATGGCAAAAAAATGGATTTGCACCGTATGCGGTTATATCGCTGAAGGTGACGCAGCTCCCGAAAAGTGCCCCCTTTGCAAGGCACCCGCTTCTAAGTTTAATGAACTCGTAGAGGATGACTCTCTTAAGTTTGTCACCGAACATGAGATCGGTGTTGCTAAGGGCACCGGCGAGGAAATGATCAAGGACCTCAACACTCACTTCAACGGCGAGTGCTGCGAAGTCGGTATGTATCTCGCTATGTCGCGCCAAGCTGACCGCGAGGGTTATCCCGAGATCGCTGAAGCTTTCAAACGCTATGCTTTCGAAGAGGCTGAACATGCAGCTAAGTTCGCTGAACTCCTCGGTGATGTCGTTTGGGACACTAAGACCAACCTCGAAAAGCGTATGTATGCTGAGGCCGGTGCCAACGAAGATAAGATGCGCATCGCTCGCAACGCTAAGGAGCAGGGCCTCGACGCTATCCATGACACCGTTCATGAAATGGCTAAGGATGAGGCTCGCCACGGCCGTGGATTCGCAGGCCTCTACGCTCGCTATTTCGGCAAAAAGTAAATTTCCCGTCAAATCAAAAGAAGGGGTGTGTCAATTCTCCTAAATTGACACACCCTATTCTTTAAGCGCTCACCCTCTCTCTGTCACTTGTAGTTTGACTCATGGTGATTCTGAGTAGCCATTTATTAATTCCTAATTCTTATTTTATCATGCGTGTCCTCGCTATCGATTATGGCCGCAAACGTTGCGGCGTAGCTGTCACCGATCCTCTTCAGATCGCTGCGAACCCCCTTCCCGTCGTACGCTCTTGCGACCTCCTGAAGTTCCTCCAAGAGTATTGCGCCAAGGAGCCTGTGGAACGTATCCTTATCGGCGAACCACGCCAAATGAATGGCAACCCATCCGAGTCTATGAGATATATCAAACCTTTCGTCGGTCAACTCAAAAAAGTCCTCCCCGACATCCCCATCGAGTTCGTCGATGAGAGATTCACTTCGGTCATCGCCCACCGTGACATGATCACAGCCGGATTCAAAAAGTCCGACCGCCAACGAAAAGGACTCGCCGACGAAATGTCCGCAACTATTATCCTCACCACATGGCTCGAAGCTAAGAGCGCGTTCATTAAATAAATTTAAGGAACGCGCTCTAAGTAATTATATGAAGCAGAGGATGATCAGCTGTGCTGCGATCACTCGCATAAACATCGTGAGTGGATATACAGTTGAGTAGGATACTGCCGGTGCATCGTTGTTGGCAAGCTTGTTGCAGTATGCCAAGGCCGGTGGATCGGTATAACCACCCGACATCACACCGCAGATCGTGAAGTAGTTCATCTTATATTTGGCTCGTGCTATGATGCCTACCACCAAGAGGGGAATCACCGTAATCGCAAATCCGTATGCCACCCAAGTGGCTCCCTGGGCATTGAATACGGTCGATGCAAAGTTCTTGCCCGCTGCTATTCCCACTGACGCCAAGAAGAGACAGATGCCGATCTCTCGTAGCAACAGGTTGGCTGATGAGTTGGTATAGGTCACTAAGTGTATCTTATGTCCGAAGGCACTGATCAAGATTGCCACTACCAAGGGACCTCCCGCCAAACCAAGTTTCATCGGCACTGACATGCCCGGGATGAACAAGGGGATGCTTCCCACCAGGATCCCCAAGAAGATTCCGATAAACATCGTAATCAAGTTCGGCTCGTTAAGTCGCTTCATAGAGTTGCCCAAGCGTTGTGCCAAGTTGTTGATATCCTCCAATTTTCCTACCACGGTGATGCGGTCGCCCATCTGTAGTCGCAAGTTTGGCGCGGCAAGAAGGTCGACGCCGGCACGATTCACGCGGGTCACATTCAACTGATATGCCGAGTGGAGGCGAAGTGATCCAAGTTTCACTCCATTATATTGTGTGCGGGTCACCAAGATGCGTCGTGACACCACCGGTCCGCGCTCCATCTCCCATTTCTTCTCAACCTTCGGCCCAATGAAGCGGCTGAAGATTTCTTCATCCTGGATCGAACATACCACCAGCACCAGGTCATCCTTCTCCAAAACATCTTGCGACGTAGGGATGATTACCTTCCCATCCGGTTTCTCAATACGGGAGATTACATAGTCCACGGAGATGATGGTGTGCATCTTGAGCATATTCAAGCCTTCGATCATATCGTTGGTAACTTTGAACGTACAGATATGGGGTGCCAACACCGATGATTTCTCATCGCTCTCTATCTCGTTTATCTCTTTCTCTGTGTCGATCTTGAAGATAAGTTTGAGCACTATCATCGTCAGGATGATACCCACCACCCCAAGGGGATAGGCTGCTGCATACCCCATCGACATCTGCTGCTCTACATCCATCATCTCCGGATGTACTTGTGCCAGTGCCTGTTGTGCCGCACCAAGTCCCGGTGTGTTTGTCACCGCACCACTCATGATACCTACCATCTGCTCGATCGAGGTGCTACCTTCAGATCCCCCTTGCAGGAAGTAGATCGTAATCATGATGCCTACATTCAACGCGATGCCGATGATCGCCAAGAGATTCATCTGGATTCCACCCTCCTTGAATGAGGAGAAGAAACCGGGACCCACTTGCATACCGATCGAGAATATGAAGAGAATCAATCCGAATTCTCTTAAAAAATTTAAAACATCCGTCTCTGCTGTATATCCGAAGTGTCCTAACAGGATACCCACAAAGAGAACGAATGTTACACCAAGCGATACGCCAAATACCTTAATTTTACCTAAGTAGATACCCGCGAATATCACAAAGGAGTACAACAAAATCGTACTCGCAAGTTGCACATTGCCGGGCTTAAAGAGGTCTATCAACCATTCCATTTTATAAAAAACGTTTTTTTAAACAACGAAAGAAATGACTATATTACAGGTTTTCAGATCTCTTGACCTGATATCTATCCCCATCCCTCCAATCTTTTTGCAAAATTACAACTTTTTTCTCATATACAACCCATATCATACTATTTTTTGATGGAGAGTTCTTCGCGCAGCTCGCTCGGTGTCTTGCCATACGCATCTCGGAAGCACTTGGTGAAGTATGCCGGATTCGAAAAACCGGTGGCGTAGGCAATCTCACTTACCGACTTCTCGCTGCTCGTGAGCAGTCGTCGTGCTTTCTTCAGTCGTATGTGACGGATTAGCTCGTTGGGGGAGTAGTTGGTCAGTGATTTGATCTTCCTGTAGAATTGTGTTCTGCCCAATCCCATCTGTCCGGCTATCTCTTCTACACTTAGATCGGAGTTGCCAAGTTGTGGCTCCAAGAGTTCGAGGAATCTTCGATAGAAGTCACTGTCGATATCTCCACCGACGCTCTTAATCGCTTTGCTCGATTCTACCGGCATCTTAGCATCTTTCTTTTCAGCGTCTGCTTGGACACCTGTATCGGTCTTTAGTTGATTGTCGTAGATCCCACGGAAGCGTTTGCGGTTTTCGATAAGATTGGCGACTCTTGATTCTAACACCTTATATGAGAAGGGTTTGGAGATGTAGCCATCTGCCCCTGAGTCATATCCCTCGGCTCGCTGCTCGTCGAGCGAGCAGGCTGTCAATAGCAATACCGGGATGTGGCTCGTCGTCACCTCTCCTTTGATGCGGCGACAACATTCGAATCCATCCATCTTCGGCATCATCACATCGCAGATGATGATGTCGGGAACATATTTCACACTCATCCGAAGTCCCTCTTCGCCATTGCTGGCGCTGATCACTTGGTAGCGGTCGCGGAATTGCTCTTTGATCATCAGTCGGATGTCGGTATTGTCGTCGATGATCAGCATCACCGGCTTCTCTTGGGATTCCGATTCTAATGTCCCTTCATTGTCGGTAGTCTCGAGCGCATTGATCTCGTTGATCGCACCTTCCAAGAATATTCCTTTTACTTTCTCTTGTTTCTGCTCGTCGCTCTTCGAGACTTCCTGTCGCTCTTCGCTATCTCTATTTGTGCCTTCTGATATGTGGCAGATAGGTATGGTTACGGTGAACTCTGCTCCTTGTCCCGGTTGGCTCTTTACTGTCAGCGTGCCTGTGTGCAACTCAACGAAGGCTTTCGTAAGTGCCAGACCGATGCCCGAACCATCCGGATTCACCTTATCTACCTGATAGAATCGTTCGAAAATCTTTGTGAGATTCTCTTCTTTTATTCCCACTCCGTCGTCGATGACACTAAACCGAAGTTTCCCATCTTCAATACAGCTCTTGAAGGTGATGTGACCATTGTCTGGTGTATGCTTGAAGGCGTTGGAAAGCAAATTGAAGATGACACGCTCTATCTTCTCTTTGTCGATGGCAAGTCGATAGTCTTCTCCCTCCGCTATCTCGATGTTGAGCTTGATGTGTCGGCGTGATGCCACTGAGCGGAAGGATTCCACCCATTCGCGTGCTTCGACACCGAAGTCCACTTCCTCCGGATGGAGTGTGAGCTTCCCATTCTCATATTTGCGGAAGTCGAGTAGCTGGTTGATCAGCCTGTTGAGGATCTTGGCATTCTTCGCCGCTATTTGAAGTAGGGTGTTCTTTCGCTCTTCTTCCATGTCCGGCTTGTCGAGAATCTGCTCAATAGGATCGGCTATAAGGGTCAAAGGGGTCCGCAAATCGTGCGATACGTTGGTGTAAAACACAAGTTTGGAGTTGGTGGCCTTGGTCAATTGTTCATTCAGTATCTTCTGACGGTCGCGCTGCTCTTCGAGCTCTCGGTTCTTCTCTTGCAATTGGCCCCGATGCTGTTGTGCTACGTAATACCATCTCCATATTATATATACCATCCCTGCCAAGAGCACGATTATGACAATCATGGCATATAGAAATGCTGTCTGAGAGGAGTGCTTTTGCCAGTAGACATCCACTTCTTTCTTCAGCTTTTTCATTTTGTCTGTCTCGTAGATGAGTTGCTTGTTTTGCAACAACAGGATGCCGGCATTGCTCGAATCGACTGCCGAGGCTACCGGGAGATATTCGTCGCGCGGGAAGGGGCGCCCTTCGATTATGTCGATGGCGCGAGTGATGATGTGTTGTCCCTCAGTGGGGTAGAGGAAGGTGGCATCGATCACTCCATCTGCCACGGCTTGTATGCCAATCTCCGGCGCTGCATCTACGCCTATTATCTTTATGTCATCTCGTCCTATGGCGCGCGCCGATTCGGAGGCTCCGATCGCCATACGATCATTGTGCGCATAGATCAAATTCACCTCCGGATGCTTTGCAAGCATGGAGTCGACCACGATCTTCGCATCTTCTTTGTTCCATCTCGCACATGCCGAGGCTATGATGTCTATCCTCCCTATGCTGTCTGCTCCATGCTTAAAACCTGAACGCCGATCATCGGCAGGTGTCGACCCGTCAAGCCCTCTTACTTCGATCACCTTGACATCTCCCTTCACCAAGTTGCCGGCATATTCCGATGCCATCTGTCCGATGCGATAGTTGTCTACTCGGATGTTTGCCGTATAGGTCTCGCCATTGATATCTCGATCGAACAGCACCACCGGAATGCCTCGTTCATACACCTCTTTTATCTTTGGTGTTAGTCCGTTCGCTTCGTTCGGTGCCACTATCAGGATGTCTACTCCGTTCTTTATAAAGTAATCGATATCGTCGATCTGCTTCTGACTGTTGTCATCGGCCGACCGTATCTCTACATCTATTTCGTTATGAAACATCATCTCGCGCTCAATCTCGTCGTTGAGTTTCGAACGCCAGTCATCCTCACTGCATTGTGACACTCCTATTTTATAGCGACGCTCCGACTTGCTGCATCCGAGCATAAGCGCTCCGATGAGTATCATTATTATTTGAACTTGTAAGACCCTTTTCAAAATCTTTATTTTAGGTTAATTATTTTCTCCCACAAATATAGTAATTTTCTCCTAAATTTGTTACATCCGATATACTTTTTGTTGCATTATTTATTATTTATCAACTTTTGTATCATTTATTATATCTATTGCAACATTTATTTTCATTCAGTTTGCTCTTTTATTGTAATTTTGTGGCGTAAGTGTTTTAAACGAATAAATTATCATGAATACTCGTTTCGTTTTTTCATCTCTTTTGGCATTGTGTGGGCTGTTCCCCGCTTTCGCCGAGTCGACTGTTAAGGTCGAACATTTCAGTGTCAATAATTCATTGGTGCGCGTAGAGGGTGATGGTAAGTATCTACTCCTCCCGGTCAGCGAGGCTTCTTCGGAAGCTTCGGTCAACGTATTGGTCGATGGTAATCTTGAGCGTACTATTTATGTGCGCCTTGCCACTTCGGCTGTCGATTATATGGTGCCTTTCGATCTGACACCTTATAAGGGTCATAAACTCGCCCTCAATGTAGTTACTAATAATGGCCTCCACTCTGAGTCTGATCGCTGCTGGTCTGACCTCCAGGTGGTCGATGAGTTCGATACCACCAATCGTGAAAAGTTCCGCCCTCTTTTCCATCATACCCCGAAGTATGGCTGGATGAACGACCCTAATGGTATGTTCTATAAAGATGGCGAGTGGCATCTATATTACCAATGGAATCCCTACGGATCGAAGTGGCAAAATATGACTTGGGGTCATGCCTCTTCTCCCGACTTGATCAATTGGACTGAACATGACGCTGTCTTAACTCCCAATGGTTTGGGTGCTATCTTCAGCGGTAGTTGCGCGATAGACTATAATAATGATGCCGGTTTCGGCAAGGATGCCGTTATCGCTCTGTATACTTCTGCAGCCGCAAGCCAGGTGCAGAGTCTCGCTCACAGCCTCGATAATGGTTATTCTTTTAAGGTGTATCCCGGCAATCCGGTGCTCTCTCTCTCTTCTGAGGCTCGCGACCCCAATTTCTTCTTCAATCCCGTCACCAAGAAGTGGGATCTGATCCTCGCTCATCCCCTCGACCATGAGATGCTTATCTTCTCGTCTACCGACCTTAAGCAGTGGAAGTATTCTTCTTCTTTCGGTCGTGGCGAGGGTGCACAAAATGGCGTGTGGGAGTGCCCCGATCTTTTCAAACTTAAAGTCGATGGTTCCGACCAAGAGAAGTGGGTCATGATATGCAGCATCAATCCCGGTGGTCCTTTCGGTGGTAGCGCTACTCAATATTTTGTAGGCGATTATGATGGCAAAACATTTACTCCCGACCGCGATGCTGATGGCAATGTCCCCACTAAGTGGATGGATTTCGGTAAGGATCATTATGCCACTGTCAGCTGGAGCGATGCTCCCTCAGGTCGCCGTTCCATTATCGCCTGGATGAGCAATTGGCAGTATGCCGATGTCGTGCCTACCCTCCAGTATCGTAGCGCCAACAGCCTCCCCAGAGATCTCTCTCTCTTCACAGCCCCCGATGGCCAAGTCTATCTTAAGACTATCCCTTCCCCTGAAGTCGAAACTATCGTCGGCCGACCCTCTCTGAAACGAAAAAATGTAAAGATATCTTCTCGTCCTCGGGCTTTCCAACTCCCCACTGCCAATTCAGGCATCTGCGCCATCGATCTTACCATCGATCCAAAGGATGCCGCTAATGTGGAGTTGACTCTATCAAATGCCGGCGGCGAGTCTGTCGTGGTCTCTTACGATGTGGCTGCTAAACTCGTGTCGTTCGATCGTAATAAAAGTGGTGTCGTTGAGTTTAATAAGGATTTCAGCGTAGTGTCGAAGGCTCCTACTCTCTCTGACTCTAATGTGCTCTCTCTCCGATTCTTTATCGATCGCTCAAGCATCGAAATCTTCGGTAATGATGGCAAGTTCGTCTTGACCAACCTGGTCTTCCCACAGTCTCCTTATACCACTCTCTCGATCTCTTCCGATCGTAAATGTAAGGTCTCTTCGATCAGTGTGTCTCCCATCACTCCCACTACTCCCAATTAATCCTTGAGTTTTTAACTTTTTTGTTCGATCTTATATTTTTTAATCATGAAATCTCAAACACAAAATTCCGGCAAGAGCTCTATGCTTCAGATCATCCCGGTGATGCTCTGCTTCTTCGCTATGGGCTTCGTCGATCTGGTTGGCACTGCTTCTAATTATGTACAGAAGGATCTGGGTCTCCTCGATTCTCAAGCCAATATCTTCCCTTCTCTCGTTTTCTTCTGGTTCTTGATCTTCTCGGTTCCGACCGGTATGCTGATGAACCGTATCGGCCGCAAGAAGACCGTCCTCGTGAGCCTCGGCATAACTTTGGTCTCTCTCTTCGTGCCTCTCTTTGGCGATGATTATTATACGATGCTTATCGCTTTCTCTCTCTTAGGTATCGGTAATGCAGTGATGCAGACGTCGCTCAATCCCTTGGTGAGCAATCTTATCTCTTCCGATAAGTTGGCTTCTACTTTGACCTTGGGACAGTTCGTTAAGGCTATCGCTTCGTTCCTCGCACCGATCTTGATGGCTTGGGGCGCTACAACTCTTTTCCCGGTGTTCGGCCTCGGTTGGAGAGTCCTCTTCTTAATCTATGCTTTGGTCTGCCTCCTCTCTGTGGCTGCTCTCGCTGCTACTCCTATTCATGAGGCTCGCCCCGATAAGGCTTCCAGCATCAAGGAGTGTCTTAAACTCTTGAGCAGTCCTTTCGTATTGCTCTGCTTCCTCGCTATCGTTTGCCATGTCGGCATCGATGTCGGCACCAATACCACCGCTCCCAAGATCATCATGGAGCGCCTCGGTCTCCCTCTTGAGGAAGCCGGTTTCGCCACAAGCGTCTATTTCATCTTCCGTACCATCGGTTGCTTCCTCGGCGCTTTTATCCTTCGCAAGATCTCTTCGAAGCTCTTCTTTATCTTCAGCGTGGCTTTGATCGCTGTTGGTTTGGCTCTCCTCCTTTTCGCCGATTCGCTGGCTATGCTCTATGTAGCTATCGCTTTCGTGGGTTTCGGTAATTCTAATATTTTCCCCATTACTTTCTCTCAGGCTCTTATCGATCAGCCCGACTATCGCAATGAGGTTTCCGGCTTGATGATCATGGGTCTCTTCGGCGGCACGCTCTTCCCTCTCGCTATGGGTTATGCTGCCGATGGTATCGGTGCGCAGTGGGCCGCTGTTGCTGTGATGCTCGTAGGCGCTGCTTATCTTGCTGTTTACTCTCTTAATATTAGAAAGGAAAAGTAATTTTGTTAACAGATTATAGTCTAATAAAAACTCAATTTCATTTAGCTATGGATGAAAAAAATATAGTAGTCGGTATGGGTGAGGCGCTCTGGGATTGCCTCCCCGATGGTCGCAAGATCGGCGGCGCTCCCGCCAATTTCGCTTACCATGTATCTCAATACGGCATCGAAAGCCGCGTCATCAGCGCTGTAGGCAAGGATGACTTGGGTCGTGAGATCTTAGATACTTTCACCACTATGGGCCTTAACACGGATTATATCCAGACTGTCGATTTCCCTACAGGTACTGTCGATGTGACCCTCGATGAGAAGAAAATCCCTCATTATAACATCGTGCAGGGTGTGGCTTGGGATAATATCCCCTGGACTTCCGATCTCATGGACCTCGCTAAGAGAACTCGAGCTGTTTGCTTCGGTTCCCTCGCCCAACGTAGTGAGGTGTCTCGCCGCACTATCCTCAATTTCCTCGATGCTGTCCCTAATACACCCGATACTTACAAGGTCTTCGATATCAATCTGCGCCAGAATTTCTTCACTCCCGAAGTGCTGACTGAGTCGATTTCTCGTTGCAATGTCATGAAGATCAATGATGAGGAACTTGGTCTCGTTAGCCAGATGTTCGGATATCCCGGAATAGATTTCAAGGACCAGTGCTGGATCATCCTCGGCAAGTATGCCCTCAAACTTCTGATCCTTACTTGTGGCACTGATGGTAGTTATGTCTTCTCTCCGGGCAAGATCTCTTTCCTCCCCACTCCTATCGTAGAGGTGGCTGACACCGTCGGTGCAGGCGATAGCTTCACCGGTGCTTTCATCGCCTCTCTGCTCCATGGCAGAAGCGTCGAGGAATCTCACGCTTTGGCTGTCGAGACAAGTGCTTTCGTCTGCACTTGCAATGGCGCTATGCCTCGTCTCCCGGAGTCTCTGATTTCAAAATGTAAATGTTATATCAAGTAAAGTATCTTCCGGTTTGAAAGATTGTTCAAATTTTTAGGTTCTTCAGTTTTTTAGTATTATTTGTACTCATAGGATTTTAGGTTAAGTTAAGGGCTGTGTCACATGTGAATATGACACAGCCCTGTTCTTTTGCCTGTTCGTTTAAGAGCGCGTTCCTTAAATTTTGGGGGTCGTAGAGGCGGATATTTTTGAGCAGATTTTGAAAGTCACAGCGGGCGCAATGCGTGCATTGTAACCGATGTGAGTTTCGAAATATGCCAAAAAG
>SFMJ01000022.1 GCA_004553095.1 Bacteroidales bacterium | reverse complement strand
CCCCCTGCCCTCCAGCCTCATCCCTCCTCTTGGGGCGAATCCTACTGTGTCCGGCAGTTTGGCTGCCGGATCTTTCGCCCCCCTGCCCATCCCGCCTCAGCCCTCCTCTTGGGGCGAATCCTACTGTGTCCGGCAGTTTGGCTGCCGGATCTTTCGCCCCCCTGCCCATCCAGCCTCATCCCTCCACTTGGGGCGATTCCTACTGTTTCCGGCAGTTTGGCTGCCGGATCTTTCGCCTCCCTGCCTCCCGCCTCAGCCCTCCTCTTGGGGCGAATCCTACTGTGTCCGGCAGTTTGGCTGCCGGATCCTTCGCCTCCTTGCCTCCATCTGAGATCTTTAGCTCGCTCACCTCATCTGTCTAAATATCAGGTATATACGCCCCGATTTTACTTTTAATTGACTACTTGCTGTGAAAGTATGTTCAATAACATATCTTTTGCCCCTCTTTTTGACCAATTTTTCCTCCCCTTTTTTATTGATATCTTAAATATATTTTGTAAGTTTGCATCATATTTAATACCCCCTCTAAAGGGATATCATTTAGAACTCTTAAATCTAAACTGATTAGCATGAATATTAATGAGATCATGGCCAATCTTGAGGCCAAGCATCCCGGAGAGAAAGAATTCCTCCAGGCAGTTAAGGAAGTTCTCCTTTGTGTAGAAGACGTTTACAACCAGCACCCCGAGTACGAAAAAGCTCGTATCATCGAACGTATGGTAGAGCCCGACCGTATCTTCACTTTCCGCGTGTCTTGGGTTGACGACAAAGGCGAAGTGCAGAACAATATCGGCTATCGCGTACAATTCAACAACGCTATCGGCCCCTACAAGGGCGGTATCCGCTTCCATGCTTCTGTCAACCTCTCTATCCTCAAATTCCTCGGTTTCGAACAAACTTTCAAAAACGCTCTTACTACTCTCCCCATGGGTGGAGGTAAAGGTGGTTCCGACTTCAGCCCCCGCGGCAAGAGCGACGGCGAAATCATGCGTTTCTGCCAGGCTTTCGTTATGGAACTCTGGCGCAACCTCGGTCCCGACCGTGACGTGCCCGCAGGCGATATCGGCGTAGGTGGCCGCGAAGTTGGTTATATGTATGGTATGTACAAGAAGCTCGCTCGCGAGAACACCGGTACTTTCACCGGCAAGGGTCTCTCTTTCGGCGGTAGCCGTATCCGTCCTGAAGCTACCGGCTTCGGAGCTCTCTATTTCGTAGAGCAAATGCTCAAGGACCTCGGTACTGACATCAAGGGCAAAACTATCGCTATCTCCGGCTTCGGTAACGTAGCTTGGGGCGCTGCTACCAAGGCTACTGAACTCGGCGGTAAGGTCGTGACTATCTCCGGCCCCGACGGATACATCTACGACCCCGCAGGTCTCGATGCTGAAAAGATCGCTTATATGCTCGAACTCCGCGCTTCCGGCAATGACGTCGTGGCTCCTTACGCCGACAAGTTCCCCGGCTCGCAATTCTTCCCCGGCCGCAAGCCTTGGGAGCAGAAGGTAGATATCGCTCTCCCCTGCGCTACTCAGAACGAGCTCGGAGAGGCTGACGCTAAGGCTCTTATCGCCAACAATGTCCTCATGGTGGCTGAAGTTTCTAACATGGGATGTACTGCCGAAGCTATCGACGCTTTCATCTCCAACAAGACTCCTTACGCTCCTGGTAAGGCTGTTAACGCCGGTGGTGTAGCCGTTTCAGGTCTCGAGATGACTCAAGATGCTGAGCACCTCCAGTGGAGCGCCAAGAAGGTAGACGAAATGCTCCACGAGATCATGTTCAACATCCACGAAGCTTGCGTTGAATATGGCAAGGAAGAGGGCTATATCAACTACATGAAGGGCGCTAACATCGCCGGCTTCCTCAAAGTAGCTGACGCTATGATGGCTCAAGGTGTGATCTAATCTTTATCCCACTATATCTCTAATTCCGGAGGTGTCTACAATCCAGTAGACACCTCCCCCTTTTTTATCCAACCCATTCCCCCATATCCCCCTATCTATTATCTATTCACTAATATCTATTCACTAATCACTAATCACTAATCACTAATATCTATCCCCCCTCTTGGTTCTGTGAGCGAGCTTCAGCTCGCCGTGGTTATAGGTTAGTGGTTAGCGGTTTTGTGGCGATGGCGGCTATTTCGGCGGTGTCGCTGATGATGTGGTCGGCGCAGGCTTTGCGTAGTTCGGAGGCGGGTCGGAAGCCCCAAGTGACTCCTGCCGACTCGACACAGGCGCGCCGAGCTGTCTCCATGTCTACCGCTGAGTCCCCTACCATCAATACTTCTTGCTTCGGCGTCGGACATTCATTCAAGATCGCAAACAGTATCGACGGATCCGGCTTCCGTGGATACCCCGGCTGCTCTCCCCTCACCGCTGCAAACTCTATGTCGCCGAAGTAGTGTCCGATGATCTTCTCTACTGCCCCCTGATATTTGTTGGAGGCTACAGCTATCTTCACCCCTTGCGACTGCAAGTCTCGTAGCAATCCCTCTATGCCGGGATAGGGACGAGTCATATCCGTGCAGTGCTCATCATAATATTCTCGGAAGTCTGCAAAAAGTCGGTCGACCTGCTCTTCCGTAGCATCCGGCGCAGCGCGCTCCAATAGCTTCCTTACGCCATTGCCCACCATATAGTTGTAGGCCGATAGAGAGTGCTCCGAATAGCCATTCTTCTTCAAGGCATAGTTGCAGGCGCTCCCCAAATCGGAGATCGTGTTGAGCAACGTTCCATCAAGATCAAATATCACTAATTTCTTCATATCTGAATTTATTGATTAAAGTCTGAATCTTACCTCAAAAATTCCTAATTCCTATCTCCTAATTCCTAATTCTCAGAACGGGTATCCTATCGAGAAGTGGAACGAACTGTCGCGCTTCCAGTGCGGATGGATCAGCGGCCAGGGCTCCCCGCCGATTGCCGGGTCGTGTGCCTTCATCCCCAAGTCAAAGCGCACCAAGAAGTAGGTGAAGTCCAATCGTATACCCACGCCATAGGATGCCGCCAATTCTTTGTAAAACTGATCAAAGCGGAACACCCCATAGGGCTGAGTGTCATAACTGCGAATGGTCCATATATTCCCCGCATCGAGGAATAATGCCCCCTCTACCACCCAGAAGAGTTTCGCCCGATATTCCATGCTCATGTTGAAGCGAATGTCGCCACACTGATAGATAAAGTTGCTTACAGCATTATTCCCCGGGAAGCGCCCCGGTCCAAGAGTGCGAACTGCCCATCCTCTCACTCCGTTGGCTCCTCCCCCATAAAATCTCTTCTCGAAGGGGAGTATCGAACTATTGCCGTAGGGCATGCCGACACCCAAACCTACATAGCATGCCAAGGAATTGCGCCTATCGAAGGTATGAAGATAGGTGAAGTCGGCATCCGCTCGTACATACTGCGAGTAGCGGATACCAAACACCTTGTAGGGATTCTCATGAAAGCCCCGGTGTGGATTCACCGCCCTGCTGATGCCGAAGAGCAAGTTGCCCGCTGTCTCTGCCTGCGCTCTCACCGTGAAGATGTCCTTCTCGATCTGTCGCACACGCGCAGACTCCCGTCGCTTGTTGGTATAGTAGAAGTTAAAGCCAAGGCGCATGATGAAGTGATCTTCATAACTATATCTCAACAAGGGATTGTCTGGTGCGATCTCATCCAGAAAGCCATTCGTGCTTTGAGGCAGATAGACATAGTTGATGTCGATCGGCGTTAAGGTATAGCGCTTGTGTGAGTCTTGTTCGCTCCATTTATAGCTCCATCCCACCGTCGAGATGATGCGTGTATATTCAGGCCTCTCTTGATAACTCATCGAGAGTTTCAATTCCGTCGAGGCTTTGATCTTCTTCTTAAAGCTCTCCCTCAGGAAGGGTGCCTTGAACTTGGGGAAGGTCAGCGAGGTCTCTACATCAAGCTGAAGGAAACGATTGTGGAGCAATCCATCCAACTGCCCGTTGAGTGCCTCGTAACTGCCGCGAAGTTTTAGATTGAACATCTCCGAACCCCTCCCGGCATTGCGATGGGTATAGTTCACCCCGAGTGCCACTCCGAAGTCTCCCTCGGAGTTCGTGCCCTCCACTTCGAGCGATACATTCTGCGACCGATTCGGGGTCAACAATATATAGGCATCAAGCCCACCATCATCTCCCGGATCGGATGTCTGAAAGAGTCGGATCTGTGTGAACTTGATGATCGACATACGTCCCAAGGTCTCGTAGGTCTTGTCGACATCTCGCTTGCGGTAGAGTTCTCCGGCCTTCAGATAACTGCAATCATAGATCGCTGAGGGTCGAAGATATTTCTTCTTCCGGTCGCCATAAAGAAGGAGCATACCCTTGTAGTCGACAGTGTCGCGGGCTACATATTGCCGCGGGTCGGAGGTGATCGCCCCATCATAATCGGTGATCACTATCACACGGCGTATGGTATATTCCCGGTGGGTGTCGATGTCGATCTTTCGCCTCTCTTCAGGGTAGGGGGGATGCACTATCATCGTCAGATCCACCTGCTTCGAACCGCTCGTCGTGTCGGCATTGTAGGTGACAAATTCTTTGGTAAATGCCCAGTAGCCTCGATTGCGCATCCGCGAAATGATCATCTCGCGCTGTGCCTCCAACTGCTCTCGGTCGAGTCGCTGACCCTCTTTCACCGGAAAGTCCGCCGAGTCTTGCATGATGACACGGCGCATTGTGTCGGAAGGAAATTGATAGGTGATGCTGTTGATGACATGCGGCTGACCCGCCTCAAGATAGTATTTCAATTTTATCTTGTTGCCCTTCTTATTGACTGTGGTGTCGATGCGTACCGTTGACTCCAAGAAGCCGGCAT
Organism: Bacteroidales bacterium; assembly: GCA_004553095.1. GTDB lineage: Bacteria > Bacteroidota > Bacteroidia > Bacteroidales > Muribaculaceae > Lepagella. The sequence continues at coordinate 11,131 of SFMJ01000022.1, read as the reverse complement.
TGTTCATGGCGCGCAGCAGCTGGCTCGAGTCCATCTCCATGTTGCGCCGATCGTAGATCACCGGGGCTTCACCCAGTCGTCGCATCCATTTGTTCCACCATTTCGTAGAGTCTTTGCCGCTGATGTTGTAGATGCCAAGTCGCATCCTAACCAAGTGGAGTGTCCGATTGTTGGGACGTTGCCTTACATACGACATCATACCCTTCGATGTCAATGTCTTGGTGGTGTCGTGAACCTCAATCTTCACTTCGTCAAGAAGATACCTCCCCGGCGGTACATGCCGAGTCGACGAGCAACCGGTCATAACCGCTGCCGCGATCACAACCAAACTCATCAGCAGATATCTCCGAACAATTCCCATCTAATAACTATATCTAATAACTAATATCTAATAACTATCAACTCCCCTTAATGCCGAATTTGGGGTCGATTTTGACTATCATACTCACCACAATAGTAGCCATACAGCACACCATCACCCACCAGAAGAAGTTGATATACCCCTGTGGCCCAACGCCCCCGATGAGGTTGATCTGCGATAGTCGCTCATGGATCCAGCCTGCCGCCATCCCCGGCAACATCATCCCTAACGCCATGAAGGCGGTGCAGAAGGCATAGTGCGATGTCCGGCTCTCTCCCCGACTGAAGTAGATCAAGTAGAGCATAAAGGCTGAAAATCCAAACCCATAACCGAATTGCTCGATAGCTATCGCCGTGCAGATCAGCATAAAGTTGTCGGTCTGGCTCATCGCAAGCCAGCAGTATACTCCGCAGGGCAACGCCAAGCTGAGAGCCATCGGCATAAGCCAGCGCTTTAACCCTCCGCGAGATATTGCGATGCCTCCTACGATACCCCCTGCCAAGAGTGCGATCACTCCTACCGTGCCATTCACAAATCCGATCTCTGCCGTGCTTAGCCCCAGACCTCCCTCGGCGATACTCGCCTTCAGAAAGGGTTGCAACAACTTTACACACATCGCCTCCGGAAGCCGATAGAGCAACATAAATGCTATGGCTCTCCATATATAGGGCTTGCGGAAGAAGGTCACAAAGGTCATACAAAAGTCTCGGATGATGGTCCCGGCTGTAACCCCTTGTCGTGGCTGATCCCTCTTCGGTTGTGGCATTCCCCATAGCAGATGGTAGAGATAGATGCACACGAAGAAGATCGAGAGTAGGTAGAAGGTATAACTCCATGCCGTTGCTATCGTCGAGCAGCGCTCTTCCAGCGCCCCGGCAAGTATCACCAATCCCCCTTGGCCGATCACACTCGCTATCCTGTAGAAGGTGGAACGTACGCCTACGTAGGCGGCTTGCTCATGCTCTTCAAGTTCAAGCATATAGTAGCCATCTGCCGCTATGTCATGGGTCGCCGAACAGAAGGCCATCACCCAGAAGCATATCAATGTCGTGGCAAAAAAACCGGATGTCGGGAGCAACAATCCTACCAACGCCATCGTCACTGCCATCACTATCTGCATCGCTATCGTCCAGTAGCGCTTGGTCTTAATCAAGTCTACAAAGGGACTCCAGAAGGGCTTGATAACCCAGGGCAGATATAACCAGCCTGTGAAAAATGCCATCTCTTTTAGCCCGACCCCCATGTTGGTATACATCAACACGGTCAGTGTGTTCACCGCAAAGTAGGGTAGTCCCTCTGCGATGTATAGTGTCGGTATCCACCGCCAGGGCGATACCCTTGTTCCGTTGCTTGTCATTCCTCCCATATTTAATCTTTTTCGTTATGTATAGATTTTTCTTATCTCCGTGCCGGGATAGTAGAAGCGTAAGATCTCTCGGTAGTCTTTGCCGGCGTATGCCATGCGGGCTGCCCCGATTTGACAAAGACCTGCTCCATGACCCCATCCATGTCCGCGAAGGATAAAGCCTTCTCCATGGTTTTCTACGTCAAACCATGAACTGTAGAGACACTTCTCGGAGAGCAATCTCCTGATAGCTAATTCTTTACCGATCGTTATCGAGTTTTTGTCTCCTTCGATGCGAAGTCGGGTGATTCTTCCCGATATCCCTCGTTCGAGGGGATGGATGTCCAATACATTGCCTAAGTCGAGGTTATATTGCCGACGGACATTGGCGGCTATGTCGCTCTTCCGGATCGTTGCGCTCCAGTCGTGATAGTCGCGTGTGGATTGGTCATATCCTTTGAGGATGCTTCGCAAGAATTGCTCTCGCTCCCCTTCCGGCATATCGCTCAGGTCACACCAATCATCCTTTTGCCCCGGGAGATAGTCGAAATCTTCATCTCGCCAGCAGGATGAGAAGTGCTCGGTGACTCCGCCACAACATTTTGAGAAGCGGGCATCAGCTATCTCTCCCTGACGGTCGAGCAATACCTCGCCTCGCGTTGCCTCGATCGCCTCCGACGTCCGGACGTCGCCACCTTCCGGCAGACCCTGATAACGCTGGCAGTGGTCGTCGCTACATACATCAAATCCATGATGACTATCCGATTCTTCCCATCGCCTGATCTCTATCTCGCCCGACGGATCGATAATAATTCCTTTCCCTTCGGATCCTTCTTCTTCGCTCTCTCTATGGCACGCTCTTTCGCTCGCTTCTTTTCTCTCTCTTTCGCATTCGGGGTGTAACTTTCGCATCGCCCAACTGCGCGAGATCACGGCATGTGCCTTGAGAAATTCTATCGGTGCGTCGGCATTCATCTCGCTCCCTATCACTGCCTCGAGATATCTCTCCATAGGCACGATGTTCACGATCTGCTTACCCTCTTCGATCTCCTCGATTCGCCCCGGCAAACGTGCCGGGATACTCTGCTGCCAGTGAAAACCGGCTCCTATCAGCAGATTGCTCACCAGTACACCCTCGGCTGTCGGTGTGACTTCCGGCTTCCCGTCGGTGATGATACCGACCCTTATCTCCGGCTCTTCTCTCATATCTCGAAGTATGCTTTTACTTTTTCAGGCAATCCTTCAGAGTATGCCACTTCGCTATATATCTCTCTTATCTTGGCGCCATCGATACGCTCGAAGTCTTCGCGACGTGGGGCGATGATCAGCCCCGCCATGTCGATGCATCCCGGACTGATCACATATCTCTCAGCCCCTTCGGCATTGTAGCAGCGGGGGCGATGTCCCCGACGTGGCACTATCACCACCCTCAGCCAGCCATCGCTCCCGATCCAGAAGAAGGCATTGACCAGCCCTCGGTCCGGTTTGCCGCTTTCGCCATCCACTCCGAATGCTCCCGGTATCTTCGCCAAGGCTTCCATACCCTTGGCATCGGGCCGAATCACCCCGCTCACAAAGTGATAGGGGAGTGCCTTCCCATATCGCTCGCTGCTCATAAAGCCACTCTCTGTCGAGGAGTGATGCTCTTCCACAAGTCGTGTCAGGGGCAGTTCGCTCTTCAGCACTCCCTGCAGATGAAGATGGTCGGGGGCTGAAGCGCCCGCTCTCGATCCGTTGTAGAAGATCACCAAGTCGGGAGCATTCTCCGCCATCACCGCCATGTCAAGGGGTATATGCGATTGAGGCTCGTGTCGCTTCGAGACTATCGTGAAGTGTACCGGCAAGATAGGGTAGGGGTTGACCAATAATTCCCATCTGTCGCCTCGATCGATGGTGATCTGCTCTGTCGGTCGATTGCTCTTGCAGAGAAAGCAGGGTCGTTCGGAGATGCTCTTGCTATCGACTGCCGCACCCGTCGACCGGATGCGAGCCGGATTGCATTGCACTCCAACCTCCATGTCGCCGAGTCTCACGATCTTTCGATCCGCCTCTTTCAGTTTGAAGAAATTGAGTCGCGCCTCTTCCCACACCTCCAACTGATGCTCGATCAGCATGTTGATGCTCTCTATGTCAAGTCGATCTGTCAGTTCCATTTAGAAATTTAGTCAATATCCTCCTCGTCAATATCGTCAATATCGTCGATGTCATCATCGATATTATCGATCATATCCAAGGGTATTTGCAATATATTGCCATCTGCACCCCAAATGAAGTTTTCTTGGCCTCTCTCTTCGCAATTACGCTTCATACGCGTGTAGAGCTCGAATGATCGCAAGCAGTCTTTGTAGGAGTTGTTGGCATTGACTTTCTCGATGCTCAGGTCGGCATCAGAGTTCCCCTCCCAGCGCCGACAGAGGTAGAGGGAGTGGAATATGCGCCCTATCCGATAGTCGCGCGAGATGCGTAGCGCCATCGCATAGTCTTCGCCATAACTTACGTTGGGGAAGAGTATCTTGCGCGCCACCGGCGTGAAGAAGGCTCTCGGTGCCCCAAGACCATTGATGCGCAAGGCATTGTTAGGCCCCTGCTCGTCGGTCCATTCGTCATGGCTGATCAGTCCCGGCGGGATCACCTCCCCTTGGAAGTTGACCAAGGTGTAACTGCCGATCACCATCGCGTAGTTGCCGCTGTAGAATTTATCCACGATCTCTGCTATGGTCTTCTCGCTCTCGTAGAGGTCGTCGGAGTCAAGTTGTATGGCGAATCTGCCGCAGCGCTCGTCGGTCAAGGCGCGATTCCAGCACCCTCCGATGCCCAAGTGCTCGCTCTCCGACACTTCGATCACCACCAGCCGGTCGTCGTCAACGCCACGTAATAATTCGCGGGTGCCATCGGTCGAGTCATTGTCCACCACGATGACATTCATCGCAAAGTCTGTTTTTTGTGCCAATGCAGAGTGAACCGCATCCAGGATGGTCTTCGCCCGATTCTTCACCGGGATGATCACCGATGCCTCTACCGGAAACTCTTCCGAGGCATAGTCCACATTCTCTCTTATCGAGGTGTCGACATCTCCATCGACATCTTTGAGATGGTCGATGAATACTTGTTCCATCTGCTGCTGATAGAGCTTATTGCGCGGGTCGACATAGTCATGTTGCTTTTTGCCGCTGGCGCGAGTGTCGATCTGGCGGGCTGTGTAGAGATATTCCGGTATCATCGTGATGATTCGTCCCATAGTCATGCGCAGGCGCAGGGCATACCATCCTCCGTCGAGCAGGTCGGCATCTTCAAGATGATCTTCAGTGGCGGCAAGCACATCTGCCGCATTCAGCAGCACCAAGGGACCGAAGTCGAAGTCATCTCTCACCGACCCCGGCTGATAGTCCATCACCGGGTGGTTCACGATGCTCCCATCCGGCTTCAGATCGCGATGGTAGGAGTAGGTCAGCGTCGAGTCTATGTCGGAGGCTATATTCGCCATTCGCCGTAGACTCATGGCATCGATCTCTACATCTCGATTGCCAATTTGCACCGGCACGAATTGCTCCAATCCCGCATGGAGGACCTTCTCGCGCAGGTCGCGTATGTTGCTAAATTTTATTATTTCCATTGTTTATCGATATTCTTGTTGTCTTCTTTTTGCACCGGATTCACCCTCTTAGGGCTATCTTCCTATTTGTGCGGGGTTACGTTAAGTAGTTTTAAGATCTCTTTCACTAAGACTGCTCGCTCTTGATTGTCGCTGAGCGATTCCAAGGGGATGGTCATCACTGCCACTTCTCCTTTGCCGCGATCCACGATATGTCCGGCTCTGCGGTCGTCCATGCCGAAGCGCAAGAACTCGGTAGTGGTGGCTGATTCGCTGGGGAGCAGCACGTCGGGACGCTCCACGATATATTGCTTAGAGTTGAGCGTCGAGGAGTAACTCAGTTTCTTGCCGCTGATGCAGTCGCGAAGTGTGCCCGATTTGCTCGTGTCGCTCTCGCCCGCTTCCGACCCCAAGATCTCGGAGGCAAAGCGACGGTCGCTTTCGCTCGATCGCGTCGTGTTCAAGTCGGAGATGATATATTCGCCACTCACCATCAGGTTGCCTCCCTTGTCGACATATTGTCGAAGCTGCTTCTGGATAGTCTCGCTGAAGGTCTTGTAGTGCACGCCGCTATAGCCTTTGCCCACTTCGGTGCTCTTCTGCTTTCCCATGATCATGTCTACCAGGAAGTAGTCGCTGAGCTTGTATTCTCCCGATTCGACAGCGCCGATCGAAGTGCTTACGAAGCCGATGGTAGGATCGGCTGCCACGAGGGCTCGCCCATGGATCGCCGTGTAGTCGAAGGTGTTGCCGGCGATCACCTTGGTGATATAGTTCTGGTAACTCAATCCGAAGCTGTTGCCCGCACCGCGACGGAACTCGTTCTGATGCCCGGTGAAGGAGATGTCTCTGACGTAGGGCACACCGAAGTCGCTCTCGGAGTCGAATCCCGCTTTACCACCTTCGGAGTAGTGTCCCGGGCCACTCACGCGAGTGAACCCGTTGACGATCAGCGCCGGTTTCTGTCCCGTGCTGCTCTCTCTTATCGCCAACGTCTCGGAGGGGAAGGAGGCACCTCCTTCGTTGGTGGCTATTACATAGAAGGAGTGGATGTCGTGGTCGGTCACTTTTATGTCAAAGTGAGTAGAACGGGTTTCGCCGATCTTGTGGAAGCCCAAGTCTTCGCCCGAGCGCTCCATGATGACATAGCGATTGGGCATGGCGGTAGGCTCAAGTTTGTCGGGTGTCGGATTCCAACTCAGTCGGTAGTGGTCGGCTTTGCTCCGCTTTATCTTGAAGTTGCTCACCGGCAGGGGCTGGATCACTAATTTTCTCCCTTTTCTCTCTGCCATGAAGCGGGCTATTCCCTTGTAGATGGCGCGCCCTACGGTGAAGCGGAAGTTGGGGTCGAGACCATACATCATGTCGGCATAGTTCTGATGGCTCATAAGCTCGATCAGTGTGGTCGGCACTTCCGGCACTCGCGCCTCAACGTATGATTTATCCCACATAGAGCGACGTGTCCAGTTGGGCTCATATTCTTTGCGTATGTCGTTGCATATCTGTGTCATTATCAGGTTGGTGAGCATACGCGAGTTGATGCGCGGAGTGCCGTCCGCATAGCTCGTGCCATTCTGTGTGAAGTAGATGCCAAGTGTGCCGACATAACTGTCGTTGTCGCGCTTGCCGGCATCGCTGTGGAGCGCAAAGGCGGCATCCACCGGTATGTTAAGTCCATCGGCATCGGGAAGTACTCGCGAACCTCCTGCCAGATAGTTCACCCAGTGGCCGCGACTCGTGTAGTCATCTTTGTAGTCGTCGCTGCCATGATAGGGGGAGTAGACATATTCCGGATAGCCTGCCCAGTGCAACCAGTATCTGGCACCCTCCACGAAGCGGGGCATCCCGGAGATGCTGAAGCGGGGCGCCGGCCCTTTCTTGGCAGGATCTTCTTTAGGTGCAGTTTCTTTGCTCTGAGGCTGATCGATCGTGTCGGTGATGTCGTCACCTCCCGTCACGCTCTCTTCATCCCCTTCATCTTCTTCGTCATCGCCCTCATCTTCTTCCTCTTCGTCGCCCTCTTCGTCGCCCTCTTCATCTACGTTCTGAGTCTTGGGGTCGCTGACACTCTTGTCGGGAGTCGAGGGGTCGTAGTAGATATCTTTGCGATAGGGACTGCGAGCGATGTTGCCCATGCCACCACCGATCTTGATGGCATCGGCGGTGACTATCGTGCCGGCATTGCCATCGGTCAGATTGGTCAAGGTCACCACCGGCTCGACGTCGCTATATCCACTCTCCAAGGGGAAGGTGCCAAGGTAGATCCATGTACCTCCTCCCATGGTCTGATTTACTTTATATTCTTTCGATCCCCCGGAGTAGTTGACCGTGTAGCGGGCATCGGTGGTGGAGTTGGTCAGCGTTTTGTAGCTCACATAGATGGCATATTCTCCATCTTCGGGGATGTCGGCATACCATGCCGCCACCGACGGATTCCCCCCTCGCTGGGTCGCTACCTGTCGATAGGTGCCATTCTCAAAGGGATTCTCGGTGTCGCGGAAGTCGGGAAGGTCGTAGATGAAGCCTTCATATTCTCCGGTTTCCCATTTATTGCGCCCCGACATCTCTTTGTAGTAGGGCTGCGAGAAGATTTGCCCTTCGTCGTTGGTGTCGTTGTCGACGATCACTTCGTTGGGGTTCGGATCTCGCTCGCGAGGCAACATCACGTAAGCTCCGGCATTTTCCAACATCGGTACGACGTAGGGCAATATATATCCCATCGTGTAGACATCTTCTGCTGTCTCGAAGAGGAAGGGGCGTTGCCATGCCCAGCCCCCTTTGGCGTAGTAGCGCCCATGGGAGTGCCACATGGCTATGATGTCGTTGTCCATGCCGCGGGTGGCTCTCACCAACGGATGGACCTCTTTGACGAAGTCGGGATTGTGTCGATATTGCTCCGGTAGCTTGTCGATGGTGTGGATGTAGTAGGTCAGCGGTTTGCTGCCAACTCGCAGGTATACGCTGTAGTCGCGAAGGGAGTCGGGAAGTGACTCTTTGATGATCATACCCAAGGAGTCGATCACGTTGCGCGACAGGGGCATGTAGGTGAAGTTGTCGTTGAGACCTACGTTGGCTTGGCGTTTGATCTTGTCGGGCTTGACGGAGTTGATGCGTAGTCCTCCCGGATCAAGATGCTTCGGGATGCGTCTCAGCAGGGCTGAGTTCACCGACAGGGTCAAGGTGTCGTTTTGTGCCACCTCTTTGGGTGTCTCTTTGTAGACGGTGCGTGCCACATTGCGACGCTTCTTGCGATTCTTGCTTTTGCTACGCTTGCTCTTCGATTTTGATTTGGAGCGACTTTTTTTGCTCTTCTTTTTCTTGCTCGAACTTTTTTTCTTCTTTTTGCTCGATGTGCTGCTCTTCTTTTTCTTGCTCGAACTGCTCTTTTTGCTGCTCTTTTTCTTGCTGGCTTGAGAGGTCGCTGTCGCTTCACCCGAAGCTGCGTAGGTTGTAAACTCCCCAAAAGAGGCTATTGTGAAGATGATGCAAACGATTATGCTGATTATCCTGCTGAATCTCATATTATCGTATCTTTGTTTTTTTGTCATATATTATGGTTCGAAAATGCCATACCTTGACGAATGCTCTGATTGTCAGAACATTGAGTCCATGGGATGCACAGTCGGACGGTAGTGCTTTTTTACCACACTACTACACAATCTACAAAGATACAAAATTTTTTTGACAATCCCATCGTGTCAGCAAGGTTGTCCCTCCCAAGATTTGTTTCTGAACCATGGCATAGCCGAGTACCACCCACAGGAGTTGCATGTTGTAGTCGGAACTGAGCTGTATCGCCAAGAGCATCATCACGATGCTGCTCCATTCCTCTCGACGTGCTGTAATTTGCACGATAACCACCCAGAAGAGCAAAGCGCAGATGGCTCCATAGTTATACCATATACTGAAGATGCCGGCAGACCCTTTGTCGGTAGGATATCCCGGCCGTGGTCCCATGTCTCGTGTGTCGGCATCTGTGCCATGACCCACGTAGGTGTCCGGATCGCTCGGGTCGATCGATTTTGCCCCACGTATGCTCGGCACTATTCTCCCGGCGGCACTTATGTCACCTCCGATGATGCGCTCTTCATCCATCGTAATCATGGCGACGGCAAGTCGCTTTACCCTTCCTATTTGCCCGATGTTGCCTACCGGGGTCGCCATCATCAGCACCACGATGCCGATCATTATCGCCGCTACCATCTTGACGTTGCGTCGGGTGATGTAGGGTAGCAGACACAATGGTCCGAGGATATAGGCGGAGGCGTTGACCGTCGAGAAGATGCCCCAGCCGAAGGCTACCCATAGCCATGGCGTCTCCTTGATGGTTTGCCATAGTCTCTCGTGGCAATCTTCTGCCCTACGTGTGCTCGTGTAGTAATACATCAGCACGGAGAGTATCAACGTGGCGTGGGAGGGCTCTTCCGACAGGGAGTTCAATTTCCATGGATGCCGAGCGTAATGTGCCCCTTCGTTTAGCAAAATCGGCATCCCGGTCAGCAAGCATATCTGTTGGACCACCAGCACCAAGCAGTAGGCATAGACGATCCATCGGATCATCTTCTGAAATTCGTCGCTTCGCAGTCCGCTGATCAGCGTCAGGCGTGCCAACATCATGAAGAAGACACACCATGCTCCGGTGAAGAGCATCGTGATCCACCTCACACTCTCGGGATGAAACAATACAGGCATAGCCATCACCATGATGGCTACACCTGCGAGTGGTAGGTCGATGCGTGGCATCAGCACCCGTGTATTCTTGATCAGCAACACCATGGGCGAGAGACACATCGCTGCCGCCAACAGTAAGTTCTTGTTGGCTTCCCCTTGTGTCCAGGTCGGATTGATGCTGAGCAGCACAAGGCCGATCATCAGAAGTATCCGGGGCATATTCCGACTATTTGAAGGGACTTTCGAAGTCTTTGAGATAGGGATGCTTAGTATCTTTCTCAGATAGGATCGCTTCCGATTTGTCGATACCCCAGTCGATGCCTAAGCTATCGTCGAGGATCGAGATGCCTCCATCATAGTCGGGGGCATAGTAGTTGTCACATTTGTATTGGAACACTGCCGTGTCGCTCAAGACGGCAAACCCATGTGCGAACCCTCGCGGGATGAAGAATTGACGATGGTTCTCTTCGGTCAGCTCGACTGCCACATGCTTGCCGTAGGTCGGAGATCCGACGCGCAAGTCCACTGCCACATCCAGAACTCTCCCTCGTACACACCTCACCAACTTGGCCTGGCTGTAGGGGGGACGCTGAAAGTGCAAGCCGCGCATCACGCCTCGGCTTGAACAGGATTCATTGTCTTGAACGAAGTTTATATCACCCACCATCTCTTTGAATACTTTCTCCGAGTAGCTCTCGAAGAAGTAACCGCGGGAGTCGCGAAATATCTTCGGCTCTATGATCAATACGCCTTCGATATCGGTCTTCTTTACTTCCATCTATTTTTTATGTTTTTTATTCTAAATCGGGAGTTTTTATTCCAGATTGGTGCATCCGGTGCGATCTAATTCGTCGATCACTTTCATCAGATATTGGCCATAGCCATTCTTGAGCATCGGCTTGGCGATCTCAGTCATACGCTCGCGGCTGATCCAGCCATGGCGGTAGGCTATCCCCTCCAAGCAGGCGATCTTCAGACCTTGACGCTTTTCGAGCACTTCGACATAGATCGACGCCTCCGACAGGGAGTCGTGAGTTCCGGTGTCAAGCCATGCAAAACCGCGTGGCAGGGTCTTCACCTGTAGCTCTCCATCTTGAAGAAAGCGCTGGTTGACGGTCGTAATCTCCAATTCGCCGCGTGCCGAGGGCTTAATGTTTTCCGC
>SFMJ01000021.1 GCA_004553095.1 Bacteroidales bacterium | reverse complement strand
TTCAGTCACATACAGGAGTATGCTCCTTTCAGCAAGTAATCAAAATCGACTCAAGGCTACGACCTCTACGACCCCAAAAATTTAAGGAACGCGCTCTAATTTTTTATGTTATCTCATACCCCGATCATGTCGCCTCCGGCTTCTTCAGTTCGGGATATACGACACGCGAATGATAGATAGTGGAAAGGCGCTTCTTGAAAGTATCCTTCACTATCTGGATATCGCGGAAACTGATGGGCGACTCATTGAAGAGGCCCTCCTTCTCCTGGGTGTCGATGATGCGATCCACCAGATTGCCGATAGCCTCCGAAGTATATTCCGAGAGGCTTCGCGAGGCAGCCTCAACCGAGTCAGCCATCATCAATATGGCAGTCTCGCGAGTCTGCGGATTGGGCCCGGGATAGGTGAAGGCGTTTCGATCCACATTTCCATCCGGGCTCTCATTGACTGCAGTATTATAGAAATAACGGGTCACTGACTTGCCATGATGCTGGGTGATGAACTGCTTGATCACCTCCGGGAGTTTATTCTGATGAGCAATCTCCATGCCGGAAGTGACATGAGATATGATCTTATGAGCACTCGTCTCGGGGTTGAGTCCGGTGTGGGGATTGATGCCATGCTGATTTTCGGTGAAGAACATCGGGCCATCCAGTTTGCCGATGTCATGATAGAGGGCGCCGGTGCGGACCAACTGAGTATTGCCGCCGATGGCACGAGCAGCCTCGGCAGCAAGTGTCGACACCTGCATCGAATGTTGGAACGTGCCGGGGGCCTCCTCGGCAAGACGACGCAACAACGGATTGTTGATATCGGAGAGTTCCACCAAGGTAACGGTAGAGGTAAATCCGGTCATCCTCTCGACGATCAAGATCAAGAAATAGGCGAACGAGAGCACCACCGAATTGATGGCAAACTCACCGATCACACCCCACTGGAAGGGTGTCAACGAGCCATCGGTGATCAGATCCGTAACGACGAACGACACCACGTATGCCAAGAATGACAGAACAGCCGTGCGGAGCAACTGCGAACGACGCTCCAATGTATTGATCGAAAAGGCTGCCGTAAGACCCGCCGCCAACTCGATGAAAATAAACTGGAAGGGATAGACCGCCACAAGCGCCGAGATCACCACCGTTATAACCAGCGAGAAGATGGCGGTGCGAGAGTCGAAGAAGACCATCAGCACCACCGGAATGGCGGCAATGGGCACCAAATAGATGCCATTGGCGATATACTCAAATGCCAATATCGAGATCGCCACAAAGGCAGTGATGAAGGTGATAAGGAACACCATATTACCCGATCGCTTCAGGAAGCGAGGACGGAATGTGTAGAGATAGAAATAGAGGGCGGCAAAACATATCAGGATATATAGGGCCTGACCCACCATGAAATATGTATCCTTATTATCGTCGACATTCTTGCGCTCCAAGATGTCGAGATAGGTGTTAAGGTTGGTATAAATCTGTGGCGTAACGATCTCGCCGCGGTCCACGATGCGTTGTCCCTTCTTGATCATACCCATGGCGCCATTGACCAGGAGATACTCCTGCTGATGGAACTTCTCATTGGCAGCGGAATCGATCACGACATTAGGCACGATCACGGCGCCTACCATCTGCGCCACCTCCTGGTCGAGGGCCTCTCCGGCAGAGACTCCCGACACCGAAGTGCGATAAAGCGAATCGATAAGATTATAAGCCATCGCCGGGGTCAGCATGTCGCGAGCATCGATGGTCTCTACCGTGTTGGCACCATTCTCGACATCCATGACACGCAGAGCACCCTTGCCATTGTCATGCACCTGCTTATAGACAGCCGGGTCGATGATGCCCCGGTCGTAAGTGACAGAGATGGCATGAGAGAGCACTTGCGCCTTGCCGGCTGTCATCTTCTCAGCCACAGCCTTCCGGAATCGCTTCACATTCTCCTCGGAGAGCGCCGTATTGCGCTTGACAAATGGCACAAACGCCCGGTCGATACTGTCGCGCAGACGATGTGCCGAGGCGGAATCGCGCATGATCGGCGTGTCATAATCTGCTGTCAGAAGCTGATAGCGCCAAGGCTGATTGAGCTCGTAGGTATACGACGTCTTATCATCGTGTGGCAACAGCACCAAAATCAATGCTATGGCTGCCGCCACAAGTCCTACGTTGAGCAATATTTGTTTTCCTTTCTTCATCTTCACAAATTGCATTTTGCATCATGAGATGCGTTTTGCTGTCTTTATACCCTTAATCGCCTTAAGGGTGGTGATTATCTTTTGGAGAGTGTCGGTCGAATCGACGATCATCGACACCTCGCACGAGAACACTTCATTTTGCGCCGAGATGTTGAGACTTCTCACATTCACACCAAGGCGCGTGGCGAGGGTCGTCGATATTTCCTCAAGCATGCCGAGACGATCTATACCCTCCATCTGTATGGTGGCGAGGAACTTCTCCGCCACCGACCCCCAGCGTGTTGCCACCAAGCGAGGGCCATAACTGCTCTTAAGGCGCATGGCATTCGGGCAACTCACCTTGTGGACCACCACCTCCTCATTCTCATTGACGAATCCCAGCACATCATCTCCCGGGATCGGCGAGCAACACTCCTCAAGCCGATAATTGGGGTTCAGCGCATCGGGACGCAGCTCGTAGACCTTATGGCGGTCGACAGCCTCGGCGGGTGTGGCGGCAGGTGCCGGCAGTTCATCGTCCGACTTCTTCGACGAGAAGGGGTTGCGCAGCAACTTGCGCAGCAACGAGAGTCGCTTGGTGCCCTTTTGTTTAAAACGTGAAGGAGAGAGAGATATTTCATCGCCGGCGAGCATAAGATAAAGATCGTCGGGTGTCGGAAGCCGATAACTGCGGAGAATCCGCTGCATCAATTCGGGTGTAACGGTGATATTTTCATTGCTCATCGTCTTCTCGAAGAGTTCTCTGCCATGAGCGATGAGGGCGGGACGGTCCTTGCGCAAGATGGTGCGCACACAATTCTTCGCCTTCGCCGTGTTGCAATAATCGAGCCATTCGCGACGCGGAGTCTGAGTCTTGGAGGTGATGATCTCCACCTGGTCGCCCGAATCAAGTTTATAATTGAGGGGCACCAACTTATGGTTCACCTTCCCGGCTATGCAATGCTTGCCGAGCTCGGTATGTATCTCGAAGGCCATGTCGAGCAGCGTCGACCCGGTGGGGAGGGTCAGCAGATCACCCTTGGGGGTGAAGACATAGATCTCCGACGAGAAGAGATTCAGCTTGATCGTATCGAGGAAATCGATGGAATTGGGGGCGGGGTTGGCGAGGATATCCTTGATCGTATTGACCCACTTATCGAACTCCGAGTCATCGTCGGTTTCGCCCGTCTTATACTTCCAGTGGGCGGCATATCCCAGTTCGGCGATCTCATCCATCTTGCGTGAGCGTATCTGCACCTCGATCCATTTGCCACCCGGCCCCATCAGAGTGAGGTGGAGCGCCCGATAGCCATTGGCCTTGGGCACAGATGTCCAGTCGCGAAGACGGTCGGGATGCACCTTATAGCCGTCGGAGAATATCGTGTAAATCTCCCAGCATCTCATGCGCTCCTTCGAGTCGTCATCATTCTCAAAGATGACTCTCACAGCATATATATCGTAGATCTCCTTGAAGGGTATCTTCTTGGTTTCCATCTTGTTGTAGATGGAATAGGCACTCTTGACACGCGTCTTGATCTCATACTTGAAACCTGCATCATCGAGTTTTTTTCTGATCGGAGTCGTGAACTCCTCGACGAGACGTTTGCGTTCCTCTTCGCTCTCCGACACGAGGTCCATAATCTCCTGATACTTCTGAGGGTGCTCAAAACGGAAAGCGAGATCCTCAAGTTCGGTCTTGATCTTGAAGAGGCCGAGGCGATGTGCCAACGGGGCATAGACATAGAGCGTTTCGCCGGCGATCTTAAACTGCTTCTCGGGGCTCAGCGAACCGAGGGTGCGCATATTGTGGAGGCGGTCGGCCATCTTGATCAGCACGACCCGGATGTCGGTAGACATCGTGAGCAGAAGTTTGCGGAAATTGGCAGCCTGGAGCGAGGCCTTATCGCCGAAGATGCCACCCGAGATCTTGGTGAGACCCTCCACGATATCGGCGATTTTCTTACCGAAGATAGCCTCGATATCATCGCGAGTATACTCCGTATCCTCCACCACATCATGGAGCAAAGCGGCACAAATCGATGTCGAACCGAGCCCTAACTCCTTGATAATGATGCGAGCCACTGCGATAGGGTGCAAGATATAAGGCTCGCCACTGCGACGACGAGCACCCTTGTGCGCATCCTTGGCAAAGCGGTAGGCTCGCTCTATGATCTCGACCTTCTTGCGGTGATTGCTCGCTATGTATGCCGACAACACCTCGCGAAAGGCGTCATCGATCATCTGCTCCTCTTGAGCCGGGGGTAAGGGTCTATAGGGTGTTATCGTCATCGAAGTGTTATCTCTGTGTAGCAAACACAAAGATAACAAAACATGCCGAAAACTCCAAAATTCAGGTCATTTTGGAGCATATTTTTTTATTTTGCTATTTTGTGGAACTCGCTTTGACTGTTATTTTCCCATCTCCGGGCGCAGCGAGTCAACGATCTTTTCGGCGGCACATTCAGCGGCTACGTATGAGCCGAGACGACGCTGCATGGTGCGATAACCCTGCATCTGGAAGTCGCGGCGAGGCGAGGGCTGCAACAGCGGCGACAATTCGCGCGCTATCGAATCGACCGTGCATTTATGCACCAACAATTCCGGCACTATCTCATTCCCCACAATCAGATTAGGAAGTGCCACATATTTCACCTTCAAGAGTTTCTCCATAATCTTGTAGGAGAGGGAGAGTCCGTTGGCGCGATACACCACTACTTGGGGCGTGCCGATCAGGGCAGTTTCGAGGGTCGCCGTGCCGGAGGTGACGACAGCCGCCGCCGAATATTTCAGCAGCGTCGGCGTGCAACCGAACACCAACTTAAGTCCCGGATCCTGAGCCACTTCGCGATATAACTTCTCCCCCACTGCCGGGGCGGCACCCACCACATATTGGAACTCCGGGAAGCGCTTCACAGCCTCGATCATCATCGGCAGATTGTTGCGAATCTCACCACGCCGCGAACCGGGTAGAAGGGCGATGATCGGTCGGTCATCTTCGATACCCTGACGCTCCATAAAATGACGCTTCGGCGGAATATGACCCATCTGATATGCCATCTCCTGTACCGAGGGATTCCCCACGTAGGTCACCTCATAGCCATGTCGCTTATAGAAAGGAACTTCGAAGGGGAGAATCGAATACATCCGGTCGACATATTTCTTGATACTCTTCACCCTATACTCCTTCCACGCCCACACCTTGGGGGAGATGAAATAATGCACCGGAATATGAAGCCCATGGGCATATTTCGCCAACTCGAGGTTGAACCCCGGATAGTCCACCAGGATCAGAGCATCAGGCTTATACTCACGCAGCAGACGGCGGGCACGCTTCATATTTGACAAGAGGGTCAGGAGTTTGCGCAACACCTCGCTGAAGCCCATCACATTCATCATCGAATAGTGGAGGTCGGGATTACGACGCGCCGCGGCAGCCATCAGATCGCCGCCAAAAAATCGAAACTCAGCCTGCGGATCAAGATCCTTGATCCGGTTGATTAGATGAGAGGCATGCAAATCGCCCGATGCCTCGCCTGCTATGACTACATATTTCATCGTCTTGCTTCTTTCTACAAAAATGGTGATATCACTGCCGAGTTCACACCCGACTTTCGCTATCTCAACAGCGCCAACAGGCGACTATCAAGAGGGTTTCTTAAAATAAAAACGGCGAGTTGACGTTTTTTATGATATGAGACCTATGCGTTATTTTATATTGACCATAATCGGATTGATAAGTTTAATGATGGCATCTTGTATCGAAGATGGCATCACCACCTCATCGACCGACATATTGACCTTTTCGCGCGACACGGTATGTTTCGACACCGTATTTACCGAACTTGGCACCCCCACCGCCCGCCTTCTGGTCTACAATAAAGCCAAGAAGGGGGTCAACATATCCTCGATCAGATTTCGCAACCCGGACACACGTTTTCAGATCAATGTCGATGGTGTTAGCGGCACGGAGTTCCATGACGTAGAGATCCGCGCCAAGGATTCGATCTATGTTTTCATAGAGTGCTATCTGCCGGAAGAGAGCAGCAACGTGCCGACCCTCACGGCCGATGAGTTGGAATTTGTGACCAACGGAGTGAACCAAGTGGTGAGAGTGGAGGCCTACGGTCAGAATGTGACACGACTGCGCAAGGAGACGATAACTGCCGACCGGACACTGACCGCCGAGCGTCCCTACGTGGTGTTCGACACGCTTCGCGTCGCGGAGGGTGCTACGCTCACCATCGAGCCGGGGGCGCAGATTCTCTTCCATGATGGCGGTGCCCTCGTGGTGGATGGAACCCTCGTGGCTGTCGGCACTCCCGACAAGAAAATCGACCTGCGTGGCGACCGCCTCGATAAGGTGCTCCCCGATGCCCCCTACGATATCCTCGCCGGGCAGTGGAAAGGGGTCCGTATCACTCGTAATTCTTTCGACAATCGCCTCGAATATGTCGACATGCGAAGCACCGAGTCAGGCCTTATGGTCGACTCTTGTGCCGACCTCTCTCGGTCGAAACTCACCCTGATCAATTCCTGGCTCCACAATTCGCAAGGGAATGTACTGAACTCGAAATATGCCCATATCGATGCCTACGGTTGCTGCTTCTCCGAGGCCGGCGATGCCGTGGTGAGCCTCACCGGTGGATTGCACTCCTTCCTGCAGTGCACCATCGCCAACAACTATCTCTTCTCTGCCATCATGAATCCCTTGGTGAGCCTCTATCACCTCCTCCCCAACCATGTCTATGAGAATGAGTTGCCTCTGATGAAGGCTACATTCGACAACTGTGTGATACATGGCCTGGTCGATGACATCAACGAGGGTGACCTCACCGGATCGGAAGTCTTCTTCCGCTATACCTCGCTCAAATCGGAGGGTGCTGACGATTCCAACTTCATCAACTGCATCTGGGGCACCGACCCCCTCTTCCTGACCGACCGCCCAAGTTATTACTTCAACTATCGCCTCGCCAATGAGACTCCGATCCGCACTGCCGGCAATCGCGATTTTCTCATCTCGATCGTCGAGACTGATATGGATGGTGTGAGCCGCCGTCAAGGTGAGGGCCCAACTCCCGGGGCTTATCAATTCGTAGAAAATCCGGCTCCCACAGAGTAAGTTCCTTATCATCGGGACATAGGTCCTTATCATCGAGACAAAAATATGTTCTTTACCGATTTTTCAAAGTAAAATTGCACAAAACAAACTTATTGTGTATATTTGCAAGTTGAACAAAAAAAATATACTTCGAGGGATATAAGATGACAATACATCGCGAGGGAACAAATATTTTGATTTTACTATTCATCGTGCTGGCCATGCTCAATGTGCCGGTGTGGCTCTTTATGCCCCCGTTGGTATTGCCTATTATATTATCCTCGATCTCCTTGGTGGTCTATCTCTTTGTGTTCAATTTCTTCCGATGCCCCAAGCGACACTATTCGGGCAAGCATGCCAACCGGGTTGTGAGTTCGGTGGATGGTCGAGTGGTGGCTGTGGAGCGAGTGCGAGAGAATGAATGGCTCAAGGGAGAGGCGCTGATGGTGTCGGTGTTCATGTCGCCCCTGAATGTGCATGCCAACTGGTTTCCGGTGGATGGCACCGTGGATTATGTGGCACATCATAATGGGAGATTTCTGGCGGCATACCTGCCGAAGTCGAGCGAAGAGAATGAGCGGAGCACTGTCGGCATCACCATGGACAATGGTCGCCGCATCGTGGTGCGCCAGATAGCCGGAGCGATGGCACGTCGCATTGTCACCTACGCCAACCCCGGCGAGCGTGCCGACCTCAGCGAGCATTTAGGCTTTATCAAGTTCGGGTCGAGAGTCGATATTTATCTCCCTGTCGACGCCCGTGTGCTCCTCAAGATCGGTGATATCACCCGCGGAGGCATCACCCCGATCGCTATTGTCGAACCCGACTAATCTATATTAGAGCGCGTTCCTTAAATTGTTGTAAATCAATGGCTGCTATTAGACATTACATACCCAACACCGTGACATGCATCAATATGCTGTCGGGGGTGATGGCTATCATTGCCACCTCTTATCGCACGGATCCTCTCTGGTGGGGGATTGCCGGATATGAGTGGGCTTATATCTTCGTGGGCATCGCCGCTCTCGCCGACTTTATGGATGGTCTTGCCGCACGACTTCTCCATGCCTATTCCGATATGGGCAAGGAATTGGACTCGATATGCGATGTAGTGAGTTTCGGCGTCGTGCCCGCCATTATCATGTATAATTGCCTGGACTGGGCGGCTGAATCCATGTCGGCACTCTCCTGGTGTAAGTGGGTAGCCCTGCTCATCGCCGCCTCAGCGGCGCTACGTCTCGCCAAATTCAATATCGACACTCGTCAAACCACCTCTTTCATCGGCCTGCCCGTGCCGGCTAATGCCATCTTCTGGATCGGATATTCCTCAATTTGCTATAATTATCACCCGCTGATGGCGGAGTGGTTTGTGGTGATCCCCGCTATTCTGATTCTCTCTTGGTTGATGATCTCGGAGGTGCACCTCTTCTCTTTGAAGTTTAAGACCTGGGGATGGAAGGGCAATCAATGGAGATGGATCTTGATCATCACTGCCCCGATTTTGGTGATATGCCTCGGTTGGGCCGGCATGATGTGGCTCATCATAGCATATCTGTTCTTCGGGTTCTTAGCCTCTCGACTATGATTTGTTAATATTCACAAACACACTATTACCTTATACCCGACAAAATGTCAACTATCATTATAATAACACTTTTAATTGTGATAATCTGCTGGCCATGGATTGCACCATGGCTGATGCGACATATCCGCAATTTTGTGGCACGCAGCATCGAGAATACAATACGCCGCTCGATGGGAGTGCCCCCACCCCCCAAGCAGAAACGGCGTCGCCGCCGGAACCGCAAGAAGGAGGCGGAAGTTTATAATGACGGCACCTCCGGCCAATCCGACTATGGCGAACCGCCCCACGACAAACCTGCCGACATGATGAAGCAAGTGGCAGAAGATGTGAAGTTTGTCGAAATTAAAGAATTTGAAGAAACTACTATCGGCGACACCCCTCGCGAGACTCCCTATTATCGCGAAGATCAGGTGTCGGATGCCGAATTTATTGAAATTAAGGATAAATGAAAACTCTATATGTCAGCGACTTGGATGGCACGCTGATGCAACCGGATGCCACCATCTCCCCACAGAGTGTGGAGGCGCTCAATAGCCTGATCGCACAGGGTGCCCTCTTCACCATCGCCACGGCACGCACCCCCGCCACTGTGGCAGGCATCCTCCGTGATGTCACGATGACGATTCCCGCCATCGTGATGACCGGTGCATCCCTCTGGGATAAAAACTCGGGACATTACACTCGGATGAGATTTTTCGACCGGGAGGCGGTGAGCAAAGTAGTGGAAATCTATCGCGCCACTGACACTTCATCTTTCATCTTCACCCTCGACCACGATATGGTCGATATCTATCATATCGGTGGAGAACTCAATGAGTTGCAACGGGAGTTCGTGGCTGAGCGCATAGATAGCCCCTACAAGACTTTCCATATCGGCGAGCCCCTCCCCGACGACCTCTCGAAGGTGGTGCTCCTCTACACGATGCTCCCCGACGCCAAGGCGGCTGACACTTACGAGAAGACACGTCTGCTCCCCGGCATCCGTGCCCAATATTACCACGATATCTTCGGCCCCGAAATCGGCATCCTCGAGGCCTTCTCCGACCGTGCCACCAAGGCCTTGGCAATGCGTAGCCTCGCCGACTCGCTGGGAGTGGAACGCATCGTCTGCTTCGGCGATAACATCAACGACCTGCCGATGATGGCGGAGGCGGATCTCGCTGTCGCTGTGGGGAATGCACTCCCTCAAGTCAAGGAGAAAGCCGACATCGTGATCGGCCCAAACACAGCAGACTCGGTGGTGAAGTTTATCCGCGAAGATTTTTTAATGCATAATGCATAATGTGTAATGCATAATTGATTTATCAGGTGATGATCTACGAAAGGATACGCAATGGCAAGATACCCCTTATCATCCTCGCTTCGGTGGCGGTGATATTCTTCTTGTTGGTCTCCGACAACCTTGTCAATGAGTTGGGACAACAGGAGCGCGACCGTATGAATATATGGGCGCATGCCACCGAGCGTCTCGCCAAGGCGGATGTCAACTCCGACTATGAGTTCCTCCTCTCGATTATCTCTCAGAACAGCACCATCCCGGTGCTCATCACCGACGAGAATTTCAACATCTCGGAATTTCGAAATTTCCCGCTCCCTGATAAGGGTGATCTCGATAAGTCGCTCTATAGCGAACTCTCCCCACGCAATCAAGAGTATCTCCAAAAGCGACTCCATAACCTCGGCGGCAACACCCCCTTGGCGGAGATGGCAAAGCACAACAATCACTTCATCGAGATAGAACTCTCTATGGGGGTCAAGCAGTATATCTATTATGAGGATTCCACTCTCTTGAAGCGACTTAGCTGGTATCCCTACGTTCAGTTGGGGGTGATGATCATCTTGGTGTTGATACTCTATTTCGCAGTGGTCAATGCCAAGCGGGCGGAGCAAAACCGAGTCTGGGTCGGGCTGTCGAAAGAGACGGCACATCAACTTGGCACGCCGATTTCATCGCTGATGGCATGGGTGGAATATTTCAAGAGCATTGATATCGACCCCGAGATCTCCGACGAACTCAACAAGGATGTCAAGCGGCTCTCGACCATCGCCGATCGTTTCTCGAAGATCGGTTCGAAGCCTGACATGCAGCTCGAATATATCAATCAGATTATCGCCTCCTCGCTCGACTACATGAAGAGTCGCGTGTCGAATAAGGTGCAGATACGCATGCATCTCTCGGAAGATGACCATGGCGTCTACCTCTCGCGGTCGCTCTTCGAATGGGTAATGGAGAATCTCACGAAGAATGCCGTCGATGCCATGCAGGGAGAAGGGTGTATCGACATCACCACCGGCAGCGAGAAGAATCGGGTATGGATCGAGGTCAAAGACACCGGCAAGGGCATCGCCCGCAAGCACTTCAAGACGGTGTTCAAACCGGGCTACACCACCAAGAAACGTGGCTGGGGCTTAGGGCTGACCTTGGTCAAGAGGATCATCGAAGAGTATCATGGC
Source organism: Bacteroidales bacterium (assembly GCA_004553095.1). GTDB lineage: Bacteria > Bacteroidota > Bacteroidia > Bacteroidales > Muribaculaceae > Lepagella. The sequence goes on along the minus strand of SFMJ01000021.1, from coordinate 4,694 downwards.
GGGCGCATCTTCGTCAAGGAATCGGAGCCGGGTGTCGGCACCACTTTCCGCATAGAGTTCCCAACCAAAGCAAGTTAAAGTTTGCGTAAAAAAGAAATAATTGCTAATTTTGCATTATGAATATCTCGTATAAATGGCTTAAACGCTATATCAATTTCAGTCAGAGTCCTAAAGAATTGGCAGCCCTCCTGACATCGGTGGGCTTGGAGTGTGACACGGTGGAAGAGGTGGAGAGCATCCGCGGCGGCCTTCGTGGCATCGTGATCGGCAAGGTATTGACCTGTGTCGACCATCCCGATTCCGACCATCTACACATCACTACGGTCGACCTCGGCGGCGAAGCCCCGGAGCAGATCGTGTGTGGCGCTCCCAATGTGGCTGCCGGACAGACCGTCGTAGTCGCCACCGTAGGCACTATCCTCTATGACGGCGATAAGGAAATCAAAATCAAGAAGTCCAAGATCCGCGGCGTCGAGTCGATGGGTATGATATGCGCCGAAGATGAAATCGGCATCGGCACAAGCCACGACGGCATCATCGTGATCGATGCCGACGTGAAGCCCGGCACTCCCGCCGCCGAATATTTCAACGTCGAGAGCGACTATTGCCTCGAGGTGGAACTTACCCCCAACCGCGTCGACGCTGCCAGCCACTATGGCGTGGCTCGCGATATCCTCGCCAAGCAATGGTGTGACTTGCAGCAGCAAGGTGTCACCACCGACCTCCCCAAGATATGCGTTCCCGATGACTCCGCCTTCAAGCCGGCTCGCCCCGATGGCGCCGCCCATGTCAATGTGGTGGACCATCAAGGCTGTCCCAGATATTCCGGTGTCACCATCCGCAATGTCAAGGTGCAAGAGTCGCCCGATTGGCTTAAGACCCTTCTGGTCAGCGCCGGCCAGCGACCCATCAACAATATCGTCGATATCACCAACTTCATCCTCTTGGGCATCGGCCAGCCCCTCCACTGCTTCGACCTCAACAAGGTGGCAGGCGAGGAAATATGCATCCGCACTTGCCCCCAAGGCACCAAGTTCACCACCCTCGACGGCGTGGAACGCCAACTCGATGCCTCCGACCTGATGATCTGCGACGCCGAGAAGCCTATGTGTATCGCCGGCGTGTTCGGCGGCCTCGATTCGGGCGTCACCGAAGAGACTACCTCCATATTCTTGGAGAGTGCCTACTTCAACCCCACTCGCGTGCGCCGCACTGCCCGCCGTCATGGCCTCTCTACCGACGCATCTTTCAGATATGAACGTGGCACTGACCCCAATATCACAACTTACGCCGCTCGCCTCGCCGCTTGCCTCATCGTCGAACTCGCCGGCGGTGAAATCTGCGGCGATGTAACCGACATATATCCCGAACCTGTCAGCCCCGCTGAGTTCGACTTCTCGTTAGACTATTGCCACCGCCTTATCGGCAAGACTCTCCCCTGCGACCTTATCGTCACCATCCTCCGCGCTCTCGAAATCAAGGTAGAGGAAACCGCCGACGCCGATATCCTCCACCTCACCATCCCCACTTATCGCGTGGATGTGTATCGCCCCTGCGATGTGGTCGAAGAGATCCTCCGCATCTATGGCTACAACAATGTCGAGATCTTCACCGAAGCTCATATCAACCTCTCTCAGCGCACCGACGTGGACTTCTCTTACGACCTCCAGCAACTCGTGGCTGAGCAACTCACCGGCAGCGGCTTCAACGAGATCCTCAACAACTCCCTCACTTCGCAAGCATATTATGCCGAGTCGGAGAAATATCCTATCAAAAATTGCGTCTCACTCCTCAATCCCCTCAGCGGCGAGCTCTCCGTGTTGCGTCAGACCCTCCTCTATGGCGGATTGGAGTCGATCGCCCATAACATCAACCGCAAATTGCCCAACCTCCGTTTCTATGAGTTTGGCAACGTCTACTTCCGCGACGACACCAAAGAATCGACTGCCGAACGCCCCTTGGCGCCCTATAGCGAGCACCTGCAACTCGGCATCTGGCTCACCGGCAACATGACGACACCCTCCTGGAATGTCCAAGCCGCACAAGCCACCATCTACGACCTCAAGGGAGTGGTGGAGAATATCTTCGCACGCGTCGGTGTCAAAGAGGGTATGCTCACTCAGACTCAGAGCAGCGACGAGATCTTCGCCGCCAAACTCGACATCGCAGCACGCTCGGGCAAGGTGATCGCCGAAGTGGGTATCATCCGCCATGCCATCCTCAAGAAGTGGGATATCGAGCAGGATGTGGCTTACGCTGAGATCAACTGGGAGGCACTCTACCGCCTCGTGGCTAAGAATCGCGTCACCTTCACCGAGATCCCGCGCACTCAGCCTGTGGATCGCGACCTCGCACTCTTGGTAGACAAGAGTGTCAAATTCGCTGACATAGAAGCCGCTATCCGTGGCGCCGAACGCAAACTCCTCCGCTCCGTGCGCCTCTTCGACGTCTATGAAGGTAAGAACCTCCCCCAAGGCAAGAAGAGTTATGCCGTCTCAATGCAACTCCAAGATGCCGAAAAGACCCTCAACGACAAGCAGATTGATGCCGTTATGACCAAAATCATCAAAGCCGTCAAAAACCTCGGAGCCGAACTTCGCTAATGAAGTGTCGGCTCTGACACATTATATTATATATAGAGATAACAAACTCAAGCAACAAACCAATAAGATAAAAAACTACGAATGGGAAGAGCATTTGAATACCGTAAAGCCCGCAAACTGAAACGCTGGGGCAATATGAGCCGTACCTTCACCCGCATCGGCAAGGAAATAACCATCGCAGCCAAAGCCGGCGGCCCCGATCCGTCGACCAACCCTCGTCTTCGCGCCTTGATGCAAAACGCCAAGGCTGCCAACATGCCCAAAGACACTGTAGAACGCGCCATCAAGAAGGCTACCGAGAAGGATGCCGGCGACTACAAGGAGATCGTATATGAAGGATATGGTCCCTTCGGCATCGCTATCGTCGTCGAAACTGCTACCGACAATAACCAACGCACCGTAGCCAATGTGCGCAGCTATTTCAACAAACATGGCGGCTCTCTCGGCACTCAAGGCTCACTCTCTTTCCTCTTCGAGCATAAGAGCGTGTTCCACATCCGCCCTAATGCCGACACTGCCCTCGAAGACTTCGAACTCGACCTCATGGACTATGAAGCCGAACTCGAAGCTGACCCCGAAGCTGAAGAATGGGTGATCTATGGCGCTTTCGACCAGTTCGCAAATATCCAGAAATTCCTCGAAGATAAAGGCCTCGAGATCATCTCCTCAGAGTTCGAACGTATCCCCAACGACTACAAAGAACTCACTGCCGAGCAACGCGAATCTGTCGAGAAACTCCTCGAACGCTTCGAAGATGACGAAGATGTGCAAAACGTATTCCACAATATGAAGGAAGAGGACTAAGAGCGTTCGCTCTAATCACCTCCACCCGGTAAATCTCTAAGAGTGTGTCATATACCCCTTAACACACTCTTGTTTTTTTATAAAACCACTGCATTTTTAAATTTTTTGGCATAAAAATTTGATATCTTGATAAAAAAGTCGTACCTTTGGGGCGAAGTATATGTATATGATCAAAAACTGACAGAGGATATCAAGAATTAATAGATGATTTAACAATTAGACAGTAAGCGGAATCTATCTCATTATATCTTTATATTTTCTTCATAGTTGCCTTATTATCTTTTCTGTAATCAATCATATTTATCAACCATAAAACCAAGCATTATGAAAAAATCTTTACTTATTGGCGCAAGTCTGCTTTGCGCGCCCCTCATGGCATCAACCCTCGAGCCTGTTGTGCTTGACGACTTCCAGGCCGTGTCGGTAACACCTGACGGCAAGACAATCGGCAGTTATCTTCTGAGCACCGCAGCATTTTATGACGTAGAGAGCGGCGATATCACCCTCTTCGAAGGTGATGACGAAGTGGTAAGTTATTGGCTCGGTCATGGCAACAGCGCAGCCGCCGACGGCACTTTCGTAGGACGTTCCTCACTCGATGGCAACTGCAGCTGGTATAAGGATGGCGAATGGCACGCCCTGAAGACATTCAATGCCTCTTTGGTCAATCTCGCCAACGGCATCACAGCCGACGGCTCTCGCATCTGCGGTTCGCTCGGTTTGCAACCCATCTCCACTGATGACACCGACACTCCGATGTCTGTGCCCGCCGTGTGGAATCGTAACGCTGACGGCACTTACGGCGACCCCGTGGCTCTCCCCTATCCCGAATTAGACTTCACCGGCCGTGTGCCCCAGTATGTTACCGCCAACTGCATCAGCAACGACGGTAAGACCGTGGTTGGTCAGGTGGTGGACTATGGTGGCTTTATGATCTGCCTTATCGTCTACACTGAAAATGAGAATGGCGAATGGACCTACAAATGCGACTACGCTTCACTCAACCCCAACAATCGCGAGTTCCCCGAAGATCCGGGAGAATGCCCTCCGATGCCTCAGCTCACTAACTTCATGACCGAAGAGGAGTTAGCCGCTGTTCAGGCTGCTATCGACGAATGGTATGCAGAGGGCACTTATGACTATAGCACTTATCCCCAGTATGAAGACTTCTGCACCGAGGAAGAGTTGGAGGCTTACAACACTGCTTACGCAGAGTGGGAAGCAATCTATACAGTATGGAATGAGCAGTTCACCGCCTTTATGACTACTTATCAGCAATGCGTCAAC
>SFMJ01000160.1 GCA_004553095.1 Bacteroidales bacterium | reverse complement strand
GCATCGAGATAGAACTCGCATGCGTATCCCATTTTGTGTGCCTTGTCGTTGGCGAGGAGAGAGGAGAGAATCGACAGCCGAGCGGACTTGGGCTTGTCGATCATCGGGGTCAAGGGGATCATCCGGAGGGTCATCAAGCGGGTCGAGAGGGAGATTGCGGATGAAACGCTCACGGGTATCGAGTGCGGCGATACGATTGAGGCAGACATTCCGGACCGCGCGGATCAGGAACGCTGCGGGGTTGCTGACCGGGGTATCCGTTTGCCAGAGCTTGAGGAAGACCTCCTGAGTGGCATCTCTCGCCTCATCCTCATCATGCAATAGGCTGACGGCGAGGCGGAAAGCAGCCGGAAAGCATCGGAGATATATAGTTTCAAACTCAGAGACGGAATACTGCATTACTAAGAAAGTCTTAGAAGATCGTTTATTAAGAAGACAACCAAAGCAACAAAATGATTACCCCCCAACACAAAAAAAACCGGCTTGACAGCCGGAAAAGAGAAGAAGGGGGGTAACTATATTGAGATCAAATCACGCTTCATAACCATGCTGTTTGCACTTTTTTGAGATTTTTGACTTGGTGATTTTACACCTTTTTGAGATTTTTGACAGCGCAAATATACACCTTTTTGAGATTTTTGACAGCGCAAATATACACCTTTTTGAGATTTTTAACAGCGCAAATATACACCTTTTTGAGATTTTTAGCAAGGATCCCGCCCTTTTTCTCCTACTTTATGAGGAGAAAAAGGGGCGGGAGGTTGTTATTTTCTGTGGGAGATTAGGTCTTTGAATACTTTTACGCGGGCGAGGTATTCTCGGGCGTAGGTTTTTGCGGCTTGCAAGGATGTGGGGTCGGCGGCGTTGAAGCCGGTGATGTCGTGAGCCTCGATGCCAAGGTGATCGGCGAGATAGATGGCACGTTCGTTTTGGAATCGCTGGGAGATTACGATGAAGGTGTTGATGTGATATTTCTCTATGGCATTTTCGACCGATTCGATCGTGCTATATCCCTCGCCGTCGAGAACAATGTCTGCGACATTGACACCGTGAGCCACGAGGGAGTCTCTCATACACTCGACTTCGTTTATGCCGTCGAGACTGTTCTGATCTCCGCTTATAAGGATCTTTTTGACCTTACCGGACTTGTAGAGGTCTTCCGCCGCTTTGATGCGATAAACGAAGAAGTAATTTTTCAATCTTGTATAGCGAGTATAAGGAGTAGTGCCGAGCAGCAAACCATACTCCACCGGCTTCACTTGGTCGATATCGGAAGTAGTCTTCTCCTTGGAATAGTTGGACACAGCGAAGTTGCAGCCGAAGAGCAGGGCAAGGCAGAGTACTACCCCACCGACGAGCCACCATAGAAGTCTTTTAAATATCTTCATAAAGCGATTATGATTATTGTTTTTTACCGATTATTGTTTTGGCTTTAGGCTTGGAGGTTATTATCTCGACGAGGTCGTGGATGCCGTAGTAGGCTGCCAGCGAGCCATATAGAAGGAACACGATGGCGGCAGATGTGGCGGCTATCGACGAATCGAAGATGTAGACGATCGCCAAGACAATGTGAGCCAAGCCGAGAAGGAGCGCGGCGACGGCAAACACCGAAGAGACTACCCGGAAGAGGGTGTAATATTTCGGACGGGGTGGCAACATCTCCTCGTAGGTATTGTACATACGCTGTTGGCAATATTCCTCAGGATCAGTGCCAAAAGAGTTTTGGAGCACCTCAGCGCATTGCTCAGGAGTGGGATCCTCTCGGAGTGAAGAGTATACCTGGTAGTGCTTATAACTGCGATAGATGGCTTGAAAGGTAAACAAGCCGAACAAAGCCAAAGAGAACCAGTCGGGCGACAAATTGGCAAAGGATACCCAAGCGATGCAGAAAGTCGCAGCGAGGAAATATATGGAAGTCACAATCTCCAGGATCATCTCACGCTTGATGCGATGCATGAAGAATGGGACATTGCCGGTGAACACATCCTCATAATAAGGAGCAGCATGAGTCACTTTCTCATAATGGATAGTCGCAGGCATAAGGCGAGATATCAGATAAGAGATGCCGAAAATCGCTATTAAAGCGATTATAAACGACTGGTTACCCTCCGTGCCGATACCCATCCACTCAAGCAGAGGATATATCATGATCCAGAGCACGAAATAGAAACTTGTTTTCATTTATATGGTAGTTTTTAGTATGGTTGAGTTGGGTTGGGGCGGGGGCGGCGGGTTATTTTGGCGGAGAGGGAGGTGGGGGCGGCGGGAGTTGCCGGGGTTAGGGTGAAGTGGGATTGGGTGCCGACTTTGCCATCTTCTGTCCGGATCTCTTGGTCTGCGCGGAGGAGGGTTACTCGTTCGCCGTAGTGGGATTCGTGCATGAATGCCATCTCAAGGCGCTCTATCTGTGTTTGATCCATCTCCTCGAGGGTGAAAGTGTTGAGCAGAAGACTTACATATCTCACGGTGTTGACATGGCGATAGAAGTCGATATCGCAGTAGTTGAAGGTATATTCCACCGGAGGGATGGTGGCTTTCACCACGCCACGAGGCAACACATCAACTTCAGAGTCCACCAGGATATTAGGGTGTCTGCCGAATTTGGCAATAGGACAGGGATGATCGGAGATGATATCTGCCGGGATGGAGAGGTGAGAGAGGCCATAATTCTCGCGAGTATTCATATTAAGCACCATCCATACGGAAGAAGCATAGCCGATCGGCTCGCCATTTTGATCGGATATCATAAAATTTCGGACAGAGAAGTGACGATTCCAAGACTCTACCCAGGTGGTAAGGGAATAGAACTGATTGACAGAGGGGTAACGAAACATCTCGATAGCAATTCGAGAGAGGACCCAACCGCAACCGAGACTCTGCATCGAGGGGTTACCGATGCCGAGAGAATTGGCGTGGGCAGTGGCGATGTCGATGATCTTGGAAGTAAGTAGGGGAAGAGAGAGCTCCTGCTCGGCATTGGTTTCGCCTGCCGAGAGGAAGAAATCTTGTTTGAACTCGCGAATCATGCCATTGTTTAGTTGTTAGATATTAGATATTAGATAGTAGTAATTCCTTTTCCTATTTTTTATTTTGGGAGGAAGGTGTTTAGTTGGTCTATGGGGAGAGATAGGGCTTGGGAGTGTGAAATGGGTATGGATTGGATGTCTGAGATAACGGCAT